>CAVHVH010000020.1:3759-21302 GCA_963639385.1 Oscillospiraceae bacterium | reverse complement strand
CACTAAAACCAGATATGTATGATACCTCTTTAAACCAGCTAACTCTGCGTCCAAAAGCCGAATAAAATTTATAGGCCACCCAATCGGCAAAATCTATTCCATAGGCAGTCTTATCCTTTTCGGTCCGTTCAAATTTCCTGATATTTAAATCGTTAACCAAATAGAGCGTATTTCTATTGCCTTTTTCCCAATATACATCTCCTGTTAGGTCAAAGCCACGATGAGTCCAAGCCCACTCATATGCAATGCGCTCTTTATCTAAACCGAGAGCTTGCATTCCATAAGCAATCATTCTTTTCAAAGCCACTGTAAAAATGACTATGGCGTAACTACCTTTGTTTTTTGCCTGTAATGCACGATGGATAGCAAGATTTGTTTTTCCACTACCTGCCGCACCCTGTACTATGATATTTTCGTCAATACTTTGAACAATGATTTTTCTTTGAGAATCATCCAAGTTTGATATAAACCACTTTTCTAATCTCATGCCATTTCCATTAGAACAGCAGCTCCACTCTGTGTTGTTTGACTGATTAATGTTTTGAATACATACGAAAAAGCGCGGAGCCTATTCTGTCACTCGTTCCACGCTATAAAGGCTCTCGCATTGCCCGACAAGTCGAAACGAGCAACGCCGAAAGCCCCACGCCAGTGTAAGTATATAGATAACTCTCTTGGCAACAACCGTTAAAACGATTGAAGCCAATAAGGGCTGTATATAATACACCTCATGAGGCGTTCTTTGTTGCTTTGTTCTTGACTTGTCGTTGAATTTGCGAGATTCTTATAGCGTCAAAACCAAAGCGTACAAAAACGCCTTATACCATATGTATGTCTGCCCAACCTCTGCCCATCGGGGCTTTCGGTATGGGTATAGACATCACAAATGTAACAATTTTACATCAGAATCTGTTTAGTTTGGCTGACAAAACGTGACTTTATGGGCCGATTTAACATTATTAAATATTTTTTTACTTCATTTATGCGAATCGTAAGTATATCTTTATGTAATAGCTACATTGCCCAAGATGGGATTGTCCTAAGTGCTATTTAGAATAAAGTAGTTCTGTGTATAGACAATTGAAAAAACTTGTCCATTTTCTTTGCTTTCTCTTCTACTTACATTATCTTTGCATAAACATACGGTGGTAATTTTATAACCACCCTTTAATATCATCGCGTATGCAAATAAACAGTCATCTTTCGGTGATTATTCACGATTTGGCCAAGAAATATGGTGATAAGGTAGCACTTACTTTTCAGCGGTTCGGTGAAAAAGAATGGCGCTCAATATCGTGGAATCAGTTCTCGCTGCGGGTAAAGCAAGTAAGCAACGCTCTGCTCAATTTAGGTGTGAAGCCCCAAGAAAATATAGGTGTGTTCTCGCAAAACTGTGTGCAATATCTCTATACCGATTTTGGTGCTTATGGAGTGCGTGCAGTTACTATTCCTTTCTATGCCACCAATAGCGAACAGCAGATACTTTATGTACTCAACGATGCTCAGGTGCGCTTTCTCTTTGTGGGCGAGCAAGACCAGTACGACAAGGCCTTGCGTATATTCCATCTTTGCCCTACGCTTGAACGTATAATAGTTTACGATGAAAGCGTGAATATTGATACCCGAGAGAATAAGACACTTTATTTCCGTGATTTTATCAAGTTGGGAAAAGATCTGCCACGGCAGACAGAGCTGGAGGCTCGCTGGCAAGAAGCCAACTATAGCGACCTGTGCAATATACTCTATACCAGCGGTACTACGGGCGAGAGTAAAGGTGTAATGCTTACTTATGGTCAGTATCATGCTGCTCTTGCCGCCAATTACGAATTTGTTGACGTTACCAGCAAAGACCGTGTTATAGACTTTCTTCCCTTTACCCATATTTTCGAGCGAGGTTGGGCTTATCTTAGCTTGTCTGTAGGAGCCGAACTTATAGTGAATACCCATCCGCAGGACATACAACAGGCCATGCGCGAGACCCATCCTACCTGTATGTCGTCGGTTCCGCGCTTTTGGGAGAAGGTGTATATAGCCGTAAAAGACCGTATGGATCATGCAGGCGCATTGCAGCAGCGGATCTTTCGTCGTGCTCTCAATGTGGGCCGTAAATATAATGTGGAATATCTTTCGCATGGTCGTCGGCCGTCGCTTGCTCTTACGGCCGAATATAAATTCTTTGACCGTACAGTACTTTCCCTTGTGCGCAAGCAGTTAGGGTTGGAACATCCTAATATATTCCCCACTGCTGGGGCAGCCATCTCTACAGAGGTAGAAGAGTTTGTACACTCTATAGGTATCACCATGATAGCCGGCTATGGCCTCACGGAGAGTTTGGCCACAGTATCGTGCGACCATAAGGGAAAGCCCTACACCATAGGGTCGGTAGGGCGGCCTCTGTCGTGTATCGCAGTCAAGATAGGTGATAACGACGAAGTGCTGTTGAAAGGGCCTACCATAACTCCGGGATACTATAAACGCGACCAAGCCAATGCAGAGGCATTTACTCCCGATGGATTCTTCCGTACCGGTGATGCAGGGTATATCAAGAATGGTGAACTCTTTCTGAAAGAGCGCATCAAAGACCTCTTTAAGACCTCTAACGGTAAGTATATAGCACCGCAGATGATAGAGTCGCTACTGTTGGTAGACAAGTATGTAGACCAGTTGGCTGTGGTGGCCGACCAACGTAAGTTTGTTTCGGCCCTTATCGTACCTGACTTCAGACTACTCGAGGCCTATGCCCATGATAACCATATCGCTTTTGATTCGCGCGAACAGCTCTGTGCCGATCCGCGTATCATCAGTATGATGGCCGAACGTATAGACACCCTGCAGCAGCCCCTTGCCCACTATGAGAAGATAAAGCGGTTCACCCTGTTGCCCCGCGGATTCTCTATGGAGAGCGGCGAACTTACCAGCACACTCAAGTTGAAACGGCCTGTCGTCTACAAAAACTATAAAGAGACGATAGATAAGATGTATGAAGAATAAATGATAACAAGCGATCAATTGAAAGATGTTTTGGAGCGCACCGATGCATTGGCCCGCTATCTGGACATCGACAAGAAAAAAGTGGAGTTCGAAGAAGAACAGCTCCGCACACAGGCGCCTGATTTCTGGGAAGACCCCAAGCGCGCACAGGAACAAATGAAAAAGGTAAAGGGCATAGAGCGGTGGCTCAAAGGTTATAAGGAAGCCCGCGAGTGTGCCGATGAACTGCAGTTGGCTTTCGACTTCTATCACGATGAAATGGTAACCGAGGAGGAGGTTGATGCCGACTATGCCAAGGCCATCAAGATAATAGAAGAGTTGGAGCTGAAGAATATGCTTCGCCAGAAAGAAGACCCTATGGACTGCGTAATGAAGATCAATTCGGGTGCTGGTGGTACTGAGAGTCAGGATTGGGCATCAATGCTTATGCGTATGTATATGCGTTGGGCCGAAGCTCATGGTTATAAGGTACGTATTGCCGACCTGCAGGAAGGCGATGAGGCAGGTATTAAAAGTGTTACCATGGAAATAGAAGGCGGCGAATATGCTTACGGCTATCTAAAGAGCGAGAATGGTGTGCATCGCCTTGTTCGCGTGTCGCCATTCAATGCCCAGGGTAAGCGTATGACCAGTTTCGCTAGTGTCTTCGTGTCGCCCCTTGTAGATGACACCATTGAAGTGGTGGTAGAGCCCGCCCGTCTGTCGTGGGATACGTTTCGCTCGAGTGGTGCCGGTGGACAGAATGTAAACAAGGTAGAGTCTGGAGTGCGTCTGCGCTATCAGTACGAAGATCCCGATACTGGTGAGAAAGAAGAAATTCTCATTGAGAATACCGAGACGCGCGACCAACCAAAGAACCGTGAAAATGCCCTTCGTCTGCTTAAGTCGCAGCTCTACGACAGAGCCATGAAAAAACGACTCGAGGCCAAAGCTAAGATAGAGGCTGGCAAGAAAAAGATAGAGTGGGGTAGTCAGATACGCAGTTATGTGTTTGATGATCGTAGAGTAAAAGACCATCGCACCAACTACCAGACTGCCGATGTAGACGGAGTAATGGACGGTAAGATAGACGGCTTTATCAAAGCCTATCTCATGGAATTCCCCATGACCGATGATGAAGATTAAAAGGCGGTAATTTTAGAACCACGCAGAATATAATCTTTGCCGCACTCTCACAAAGCGCAGACATAGTGGTAATTTATAACTCGATATACATTAACAACTTAAAAACACAATAGCTATGAGCGAGAGAAGTAAAATGCGCCGTGCCAAAAAGGCCGCAAAGCAAGAGAAAGAAGGCAAGAACGTAATTAAATGGTTGGTAATAACCATGATAGTGCTGGCTCTTGCAGTGATAGGCTACACCATGGTGGTAATGGCATGAGTGGTATAGAGATAGAACGCAAGTTCTTGGTAAAGAAAGGCGATGCCTATAAGCGTGTCGCCTTTTCTTGTAGTCATATCCGGCAAGGGTATATTCCTGCCGAAGGTGCTACGGTTCGTATCCGTGTTCGTGATAATAAGGCTTATCTTACTATAAAGAGCCGTTCTAAAGATGGCGGACTCAGCCGTTATGAATTCGAGAAAGAAATAACCCTCAATGAAGCCGAAAAGTTGCTTCAACTCTGCCGTGGGGGCGTAATAGACAAGAACCGTTATCTTGTGCGTAGCTCAGATGGTAGCCATGTGTGGGAGATTGATGAATTCTTTGGCGACAATGCCGGGCTGGTGATGGCTGAGATAGAACTCTCGTCGATAGAAGAGACCTTTGAAAAGCCCGATTTTATAGCAGTAGAAGTAACTGGCGACCGTCGCTTCTATAATTCTAATTTGCTCCGTTCGCCTTTCTCCACTTGGCGAGACACACTGCCACTAGAATACCGATAGGCTGTCCAAGGGCCACTCCCAGGGTGTCGGCAGCCCAGTCTAACCATTCGCCGCTGCGCATACCAGCAGTGCAGTATGCTTGTACTAACTCTATAAGTCCGCCCATAACAATGGGCAGTGCTACGGCGTATATGGCCGTACCCCTTCGGTTAAATGCAATTCCAAGTCTTGCCCTGTCGGTCCAAATGGTTAAGCATAACCCGCCATACATAATTAGGTGAGTCCACTTGTCTATCAGTTTTACCTGTGATAGCGGAGTCTCTGGTATAGGCATGAGACATAATATCCATATGGCTATTATGCATAATGTCGAAAAGGGATATTTGCGACATAAAATCAATACTTTTTTCATATTATTCGCCAATTTGCTGACAAAAGTAAATAAAAAACACTAATTTTGTATCAAATTACAATAATAATTATCGTGATGGTAAAATAAAGGGTGGTTCTAAAAATTACCACCGTTAAGTTTATACCTTCATTACGAGATGACGTTTTGCCGTCTTTTGGTTTCTTTTCGGTTCAAAGTGCCAGTTCACTCGATCTCTCCATGTAAGGTCTGAGCTTTGCGAAGAATGCCCGCATTGCTCTATCGTTCACTTACACTTTGCTCTCGAAAATAATTCCAAAGTCGGTCAAAGCTAATTTATAGAACCACCCCTAAATTGTTATAAATTTGAGAGAAATGGTTGAAAAAAGAGGAAATTTTGGGTCCGAATTAGGAATGATACTTGCCACGGCCGGAGGCGCCGTCGGTTTGGGCAATGTATGGCGGTTCCCTTATATGGCCGGCGAGAATGGTGGAGCTGCTTTCATCTTGATTTATGTGTGTTGTGTGCTGGTACTGGGTATCCCCTGCATGCTGTCAGAGTTTATTATTGGTCGCCATGGTGCGTCTAATACCTACCGGGCCTATTCAATCATGTCGGGCGGCAATGCCTGGAAATACGTTGGATTGCTCGGAGTTGTTACGGGTTTCCTTATCATGGGTTATTATGCCGTAGTGTCAGGTTGGTGTCTGCAGTATGTCTATGCGTCGCTTTTCGGTGATATTTCGGGCGATTCGGCTTTTGTACGCCAGTATTTTGCCGATTTCTCATCCAGTCCGCTACGCCCAGTGGTGTGGACAGTTGTTGTGTTGGGTATTACCTGTCTTGTTATTATCAATGGCGTGCGTAGCGGTATAGAGCGTGCGTCAAAGATGCTTATGCCTACACTCTTTGTGCTATTGCTCATTGTGGTTGTGGCCTCTTGTCTGTTGCCCGGTGGTAGCAAGGGACTTGCTTTTCTCTTCTATCCCGACTTTGATAAGGTAGACCATAATGTATTCTTGGGGGCTCTCGGCCAGTCGTTCTATTCGTTGAGTATAGCCATGGGATGTATATGCACCTATGCTTCGTATTATAAGCGGCAGACTAATCTACTGAAGTCGGCCGTTCAAGTGTCGCTGGTTGATACATTGGTAGCCATATTGGCTGGTATGATGATATTTCCGGCCGCTTTTTCAGTGGGCGTCAATCCCGGTAGTGGTCCGTCGCTGGTTTTTGTAACTCTGCCCAATGTGTTTAACCAGGCTTTTGCCGCACTGCCCGAACTGGGTGTGCTGGTGTCGGTATTGTTCTATGCGCTGCTGTCGCTTGCAGCCATTACGTCTCTTATGTCACTTCACGAGGTAGGAACGGCATTCCTAATAGAAGAAATGGGCGTGTCGCGCCGACGTGCAGCCCTTGGTGTTACCTTTGGCGGTTTGTTTGTAGGCATTCTTTGTTCGCTCTCGTTGGGTGATTTTCCATGGTTCAGTTTTGGTGGGCGCACATTGTTTGACTGGTTCGATTTTGTTACGGGGCAGATATTCCTTCCCATTGGCGGATTTCTTACCTGTATATTCATAGGATGGTTTGTGCCGAAGCAGCTGGTGCGCGATGAGTTTACCAACTGGGGTACAGTGTCACAATCGGTCTTTGGCGTGTATCTGTTTTTTGTAAGGGTGGTGTGTCCCATATCTATATTGGCCGTATTTCTTCACCAGTTGAAAATTATTTGATATTCACACCTTATATATAATATACACCAGAGATGCCGAACAAGTTTACCCGCTCATATTATCTTGGCCGTGGCGACCGTATAACCCTGTTGCTTGTGCTGGCAATAGTGGCTGTTGTGGCTATCGGTGTACATTGGTATGGAGGAAACTCGCTTGGCTCCCAGTCTGCTGCCGATAGTGTATGGACTGACACGGCTTTGCATTACCCCCGTTCTGCCGAGCGGGCTTATACTTACGCCACTCCCTCGCAGCAGATTCACTATGTAAACTTCGACCCTAATACAGCCGACAGTACTTTGTTGCTCGGTCTTGGACTGCAACCCTATCAGGTTAGAGCCATCTATCATTACCGTGCCAAGGGTGGTGTGTACCGCAGGGCTACCGACTTTGCCCGCCTTTACGGACTTACCGCCAAGCAATATCGTGAGTTGGAACCTTATATCCATATTTCGGCCGACTATCTGCCGGCATCAGAGGTGTATGCTGTGGCAGATGAACGCCATAAATCGCCAGTAGACTCACTGCGCTATCCTGCAAAACTTAAGAACTCTGAACGCGTAGCCCTCAATCAGGCCGATACCCTACTGTTGCGTCGTGTGCCAGGTATCGGTGGTTATTACGCCCGCCGCATAGTGGCCTATCGTCAACGTTTGGGTGGATTTGCCAATGTGCGCCAACTACTTGAGATAGATGATTTTCCAGAAGAGGCACTTCATTTCTTTACTGTTGATGCAGGCAACATACACCGCCTTGACATCAATAGTCTTACGCTCAGTCAGCTAAAGCGCCATCCCTATATCAACTACCTTCAGGCCCGTGCCATCTGTGACTACCGCCGTCTGAAAGGCAAGCTTACCAGTCTGGACCAGTTGCGCCTGCTGCGTGTGTTTACGGCCGAAGATATAGAAAGACTTAGTCCTTACGTATCATTCTGAACCATGTTTCCTTTATGAATGTTGACGAGGGTAGCGTAGATTTTAATCGCGCTATTCATTGTCGTGCAAAAAATAAGTTATGAGGAAAGCTTTTTCTTGCGTGTAATTATTTGAAATTCATTTATTCTTGGTAATTTTGCAGTTTAATGTACGGCAAACGTATACCTGTTGTAAGAAAGCTATTGTAGTTTTCTTGCAGCGTCAATCATTAAAGAAATAAAACTATATGAAGAAAATTCTACACATGTTACGCATGGCCTATGCGTGTAGGCTCGTGGCTATATTTGCAGTATTGTTGTCAGCTATCCCAGCCTCTGTCTTTGCTACAGACCAAGCATATGCGCGCTACGCTGACAATACACTTACCTTCTATTACGACGGCAATAAGGGGCAGACCACAGCCGATTATGATGTCGATGTTATAAGCACCCCAGGGTGGAACGCTAATAGTGGCGATATAAATAAAGTAGTGTTTGATGAAACTTTCAAGGACTATACTCCCACCTCTTGTTATCGGTGGTTCTATAATATGTCTGAATTAAGCAGTATAGAAGGCTTGAAGAACCTCAATACCAAGCAGGTTACCAATATGAGCTATATGTTCTATGGTTGTTCATCGCTCACAGAACTTAATCTTTCTTCCTTCAATACTTCTGCGGTTACCAATATGAGCTATATGTTTATGAACTGCAGTAAGCTGGCAACGCTTAATGTGTCTAATTTTAATACCAACAAGGTTACTAATATGAGTGCTATGTTCTCAGGTTGTTCGTCGCTCACAGAACTTAGTATTCTCAATTTTAGAACAGGTGAGGTAACCGATATGCACGATATGTTTAGATTCTGCAAGTCTCTCGTTAATCTTGACCTTGAGAATTTTGATACCGATAAAGTTACTAATATGAGTAGCATGTTCTCTAACTGTGTTTTGCTAAAATCGGTAATCCTATATGAATTTGATACTCATGAGGTTACAGATATGAGTAATATGTTTGTGAACTGCTCTTCGCTGACATCGCTTGACTTGTCTTCTTTTGATACTGACAAGGTTACTAATATGAGTGGAATGTTCTCAGACTGTTCCTCACTCACAGGGCTAAACCTCGGTTACTTCAATACCGCAGCCGTTACTAATATGAGCGGAATGTTCTCGGGCTGTAAGTCGCTCGTTAATCTTAATGTAACTAATTTTAATACCGAGGCGGTTACTGATATGTCAGAAATGTTTTCATACTGCCAAGCTCTCTCTACACTCGATCTATTTAGCTTTAACACAGCAGCGGTTACAGATATGAGCAAAATGTTTAGTAACAACTCTTCGCTCACCACCATAATTGTATCTAAGAAATTTACTACTGAGAATGTCTCTTCTTCAACCAATATGTTTAGTGGTTGCAAATCGCTGAAGGGCGCAATAGCCTATGAGACCGGTAAAGCCGATGCTACCTATGCTAATTATACCACCGGCTATTTTTCTCAATATGTAGGTCCCTATGTACGTTGCACCGATACTACGCTTACTTTCTATTATGGTAACGATAGGCAGGATGGCGACTATACGATTGATATGGTCGAAGGTGAAGAAGATTTCCTATTTCCACAGTGGACAATCCAGCAATTTAAAGATGAAAGTTCGACCATTACCCGTGTGGTGTTCGACGAGAGTTTCAGTAAGGCACGGCCTACTAATACGCAATTTTGGTTCTATGGGATGGAGAACCTTACAAGTATAGAAGGTATTGAGAACCTTAATACATCTGAGGTTACGTCTATGATGGGAATGTTTGCCTTATGTAGGAAAATCACTACTTTCGACTTGTCATATTTCAATACATCAAAAGTAACCTCAATGTATGGTATGTTCTGTGGTTGTGATACATTACAATCGTTAGACCTTTCCAATTTTGATACATCTTCGGTTACAGATATGAGAATGATGTTTGACGATTGTACTTTGCTTACTTCTATAAATTTGCCTGGCGTAAACGTTGAAAAGGTTAATAAGATGAATTCTATGTTCGGATCTTGTAAGTCACTTACCACGCTCGATCTTTCTGGTTTCAACACGGCAGAACTTACTGATGCTTCGTATATGTTTTACAATTGTAGTTCTCTGTCAACTATTTATGTGTCAGATAATTTTACTACCGAGAAAATAGACAAAACTTCGGCTGTTGATATGTTTAATAAGTGTACCGCACTTAAGGGTGCCATAAGCTATGACGCCAAAAAAATCGATGCAAATTATGCCAACTATACAGCAGGTTATTTTACCAAGAAAGTAGGAACCAATGGTGCCGATATCCTTGGAGCGACAGGTTCTCCACTTACCATAGAGAATCTGACTATAGAAGACAATAAGGCCTTTAAGCTTAACGATGGTGAAGAATGCCAGGCTGCCACCGCCCAGTATAGTCGTAGCATGACTTCCAGTTGGGGCACGCTCTGTCTGCCATTTGCCGTTGACGCTGCTGCCGAAGGCAATACCTGTCAATTCTATTCACTGCAGCGGGTAGGCACAGAATACGTAGAACTTACTCCAATAGAAACGGGTACAATAGAGGCCGGAACACCTGTGGCTATCTGTAAGAAAGCCGATACACAGGCTGATGTAAGTATCACTGCTACCGAAGCCAAGGTGGTAGGCGAGCCGGTGAACGTCACTTCAGGCGACCGTTTTGTTGGAACTTTTGCAGGAAAAGTACTTAATACCAATGGCTACTTCATAGCCAAAGACAAGTTCTTTAGCGTGGCCGATTATAGCAACAAAGGCGTAAAAGTGTCACCCTTCCGCGCCTATATCATGACCGATGGAAATGCCGAAAAATCTACTATGTTGCGCATCATGGTAGGCGGAAATACTACGGGCATTGATACCATAGATACGACTGATGCACTAAACACCCCCGCCACCGAGTATTATGATGCCGCCGGATGCCGTACCAACGGTCTGCAGAAAGGTCTAAATATAGTGAAAACAGGCAATAAGACAATGAAAGTAATAGTAAAATAATATATAAATATGAAAAAACAACAGTATTTTACACCGCAAACATGTACCGTACATGTAGCTCTGCAACAGCTAATCTGTGTTTCTCTTCCATCAGGTAGTACATCCGACGAGCAACAGCCCGATCAAGATGGAGATGATCATTGGGTGGCAGAATAAGCAATATCTATCGGGTTGGTATTAGTACTATCCCTATGATTATTACTAAGGGTCGGTGCTCCTCTGTGGAGTAGCCGGCCCTTAGTGATGAAGGGCACCAGTGTGCTGTATACGGCAAAGGCGGAACTTGTGTTGTATGCAAAATGAGCACTAGTATGCACTCTACTTGAAGGCTGAAGAAGTAGAATAATGCCAATGTATTTTACCAATATTTTATTTTTTTTCAAAAAAATATTCATTTCTTACTACCCCATATTTATCTTTTTTCGTCTTATTGATATAAATCAAATAAGCGAAACGTGCAAGACGAACATATTTACGACCTGATAGTAGATTATTTCTGTAATAATTTGAATACCGAGGGTATGGCCGAGGTAGAGGCGTGGTGCGCTTCAAATGAGGCTAATGCCAAAGTGTTCAGGCAGTTGCGTACTATCTGGATGACTATACCCGATGTAGACAGGCTTGCTCAGTTTGATAAAGACCAGGCTTACCGCAGGTTTATGGTTCGTGTGGCCGCTTATAACAAAGCCCGTCGTACCCATAGGGTGATACGCTTGATGCGCTATGCCGCTATACTGTTGGTTGTGGTTGGTGTATTCTCATGGATGTTCTACGTTGGCGGACAGCGCAAGATAGAAGCACGCTTTGCCGATATAAGCGTAGAGGCTCCGTTAGGGTCGACTACCCGCATAACACTACCTGATGGTACTCAGGTATGGCTTAATGCCGGTTCGCATATAACTTACTCTCAAGGATATGGTGTAACCAATCGCAATGTGAGGCTTGTGGGCGAAGGCTATTTTGAGGTTGCTCATAACGAGAATTTGCCATTCCATGTCCTTTCAGGTGTACTCAAAGTGCGTGTGTTGGGCACAAAGTTCGATTTCCGCGACTATCCCGAAGACCCGGAGGCCATTGTGAGTTTGGCCGAAGGTAGTGTGGCTCTTGGTAGCGTGCACGATGGCGGTAGAGAATACCAGCTACAGCCCAACGAGCGAGCCGTGTTCGAAAAGAATACAGGCAATATACAGGTAGAAGCATTTACAGCCCAAAACGCCCGTCAGTGGACACGCGGAGTATTGCATTTCAGCAATGTAAGGCTCGGCGAGATAGCCGCTGTGCTATCGCGCAGTTATCGCCAGCATGTGGCGCTGGCCGACAAACAGTTGGGCAGTTTACGTTTTTACGGAACATTCAATCGTAATGAACAGTCGTTGCACCAAATACTTGATGCCCTTTCGGCTACGGGGCGTATACATTACAAGACAAACGGAAATACCTATACCATATACCGCTGACAATTTGAATCATATAACCAATAACTATTAACTATATAATCAACAACTCAATAACTTACAGACAGAAAAAAGAAAAAAACGAACAAAATCTTACAGAGGCAGCGCTACATCCCTCTATGGCCTACGGGCCAGAGGGAGAAAGCCTGTACCCCTACGGAGGGAATACTTAAAAACCGTAAAGAGTGAACCAAAACAATTATCTAATTTAATACAGCAATGAATATCAGAAAAAAGAGCCTACTGGTAGGCGCGTTTCTGTTGTGTGTAAATCTTGGAGCCGTAGCGCAGAGCCTGCAAATGCAGCTCAAGGGCGTTACCGTAAAGAAAGCCATGACAGAATTGAGACAGAAAAGTGGATATTCGTTCGTGTTTGAATCGGCTGATGTAAATACCGATAAGGTTGTCAGCGTGAATGCGAAGGATGTCAAGCAGGCTGTGGAGCAGATACTGCACGGCCAAAATGTTACTTACGAAATCAAGGGTAAGAACATTGTAGTATCGCAGAAAGTGGGCAAAACTGCGGTTGCCGCCAAGGCTACCAATCCCCGCAAGAAAGTGACCGGAACCATTACCGATGAGAACGGCGACCCTATCATAGGAGCCACCATCAAGGAGAAAGGTACACAGAACGCCGTAGTTTCTGACGTAGATGGAAACTTTGCGCTGAACACTGTAGAAGGGGCCGAGCTCGAGATAACCTATCTTGGTTATGCTGACAAGACCCTGCGTGTTACGGGCAAGGATAGCTACAATGTAGCCATGACGTCAGGCGCAAAAGAACTGAACGAGGTTGTGGTTACCGCTTTGGGTATCAAACGCTCAGAAAAAGCTTTGAGTTACAACGTGCAGCAAGTAAGTGGTGAAGATCTGTTGGCCAACAAGGATGCCAACTTCATCAATTCGCTTAACGGTAAAGTGGCCGGTGTAAATATCAATGCCAGCTCTTCTGGTGCCGGAGGCGCTTCGAAGGTGGTGATGCGTGGTACCCGTTCGATAGAACAGTCGAGCAACGTACTTTACGTAATCGATGGTATCCCTATGTTTAACCTTGGCGGTGACGGCGACTCAGGCTTTGGCTCAAATGGTACAACCGAAGCCATAGCCGATATCAACCCCGAGGATATAGAGAGTATGTCTGTGCTTACTGGTGCTGCTGCAGCAGCCCTCTATGGTAACCGTGCATCTAATGGTGCTATAGTGATTACCACCAAGAAAGGTAAAGAGGGAAAAACCGAGATGACTGTAAGCCAGACCACTGAATTCTCATCGGCCTTCCGTACTCCCGATTTCCAGAATTGTTATGGTACGGGCAGTACTCTGCGCGAGTCGGGGTCAAACTCGTATAGCTGGGGTGCCAAACTTAACGAAACCAACTATCGTGGTTACGACCCCGTAAGCAACTATCTCAAGACGGGCGTGGTAACAACTGAGTCGTTTACCCTCTCTACAGGTACAGAGAAAAATCAAACCTACGTATCGGCAAGTGCACTCAATTCGGGCGGTATCATACCCAATAACGAGTATAACCGTTACAACTTTACCATACGTAATACGGCTAAGCTGCTTAACGATAAGCTTACCATAGATGCCGGTGCAAGTTATGTGATTCAGAACGACCGCAACATGACTAACCAGGGTGTGTATGCCAACCCTTTGGTAAGCGCATACCTCTATCCGCGCGGCAATGACTATGAAGACATGGCTATGTTTGAGCGTTGGGATACACAGCGTAATATCTACGTGCAGAATTGGAACGACTTGATAAGCGAATTTGTAGGTCAGAACCCATACTGGATTAACTACCGCAATGTTCGTACAAACCGTAAGTACCGCTACATGCTCAATCTGGGTGCTACATATAAGTTTACTGACTGGTTGAGTCTTGCCGCCCGTATCCGCGTAGACAACTCAAACAATACCTTTGAGAAGAAATACTACGCCTCTACCAATACCACACTTGCCGGTACTAACGGCCAATACTCTCTCGTAAAGACCGAAGACAAGCAAACCTACGGCGACGTAATGCTTACCTTCGACAAGCGTTTCCTTAACGATCGTCTCTCTGTAAATGCCAACCTGGGTGCCATTATCTCTGACGTAAAGCAAAACCAGACAGGTATAGATGGTCCTATAAGCGAGAACTTGATTCCCAACGTATTCAATGAATACCAGATAGACCCTAACCGCGAAGCCCGTCAGCCCGGTGGTTATCACGATCAGACTAAGTCTGTGTTCTTAAGTGCCGAAATAGGATGGAACAGCCAGTACTACCTTACCCTTACCGGCCGTAACGACTGGCCATCAATGCTGGCAGGTCCTAAGTCTAACAAGTCATCATTCTTCTATCCTTCAATAGGTGCATCGTGGATTGTATCACAGACATTCAAGTTGCCCAAGCAGATAGATTTCTTGAAGGTGCGCGGCTCGTTTGCCTCGGTAGGTATCCCTTTCCCACGTTGGTATGCCAATCCTGTATACGAGTGGGATTCTTCTACCCGCCAGTGGAAGAGTCAGACGGTATATCCTATGTATAACCTAAAGCCAGAAACTACAGACTCTTGGGAATTTGGCTTGCAGACCCGTTTGTTCAAGCACTTTAGTCTTGACGTTACCCTGTACTGGACCAAGACTTACAACCAAACCTTTAACCCCGATATATCAGTATCGTCAGGTTATAGCACTATGTATATACAGACCGGTAGCGTATCAAACAATGGTATAGAATTGGCATTGGGCTATGATAACCGTTGGGGCGACTTTACATGGTCATCAAACTATACCTTCAGTGCCAATAAGAACAAAATAAACGAATTGGTAAGAAACTATGTTCACCCAGAGACTGGTGCAGTAATCAACAAAGACCGTTTGGACCTTCTTGGTATGGGCTCGGCCCACTTCTTGCTGAAAGAAGGCGGTTCGCTAGGCGACCTCTACTCATTGGTAGACTTGGTACGCGATAGCGAAGGCCGTATCTATGTTGACGAAAACGGCAAGGTATATAAAGACAATAATGTAGGCGATATTAAACTGGGTAGCGTATTTCCCAAGTGCAATATGGCTTGGCGCAACGACTTTGGCTATAAAGGATTCCGTCTTGGATTTATGGTGGCAGCCCGCTTTGGCGGTATAGTATACTCGGCTACACAGGCAGCCCTCGACGCATATGGTGTATCCAAGACCACTGCCGATGCCCGTGACCTGGGCTACGTGCTGGTTAACGGCGAAGACCGCGTGAATCCAGAAACCTGGTACAGCACAATAGGTGCCGCCGATGGTATACCACAGTATTATACATACAGCGCTACCAATATACGTCTGCAGGAAGCCAGTATAGGTTATACCTTCAAGAAGAACGTATTCTTCGGCATTGGCGACCTAAGCCTCTCTCTTGTGGGTCGTAACCTGCTGATGTTCTATTGCAAGGCTCCGTTTGACCCCGAGACCACGGCTACTACCGGTAACTACTATCAGGGTATAGACAAATTTATGACGCCAAGCACACGTAACCTTGGCTTCAATATCAAACTCAAATTCTAAGAGTAACTATGAGACAGATTAAAAATATTATAATGACTGCGGTGGCTGCGGGTGTATGCCTGGGTCTCTCTAATTGTACCAACGACTATGAGAACTTCAACCGCAATCCTAACGGCGTTACTAAAGACGATACCCAGCGCGACGCCTATGCCATGCGTTCGGCTATGCTGAACTTGGAAAGCTGGGTAATACCAACCGATGTCAATACCAACCAGTTTACCGAGTGCTTGCTGGGCGGTTCGTACAGTGGATATATCTCAGATTCCAACTCGGGCTTTGCTGGAAAAAACTTCGGTCAATATAGTCCGGAAAACGGATGGAGCAGAGTGTTGTTCAAGGATATTATCCCCAAACTGTTTATCTATAGCGGCGAAGTGGCCAATGCTACCGATGACCCTGTGCCTAATGCTGTTGCCGATATTATCAAGGTGTCTGGTATGCAACGCATTACCGATACATACGGCCCCGTACCTTATTCAAAGGTAGGTCAGGACGGGCAGATTACTGCCGCTTATGACAGTCAGGAAGAGGTGTATAACCTGATGTTCGAACAACTTACTGCTGCAATAAAAGTGCTCACCGCCAACCGTACGGCCGACTTCAGCGATAAGGCCGACCGTGTATATGGTGGAAAGGTAGAAAAATGGATAAAGTATGCCAATACGCTCAAGCTACGTATGGCCATACGTATATCTAAGGTGGCTCCCGCTAAGGCACAACAGATGGCCGAAGAGGCAGTAAACCATGAGGTGGGTACTATGACATCCAATGATGACAATGCCGAACTTACCTTGGTATCTACCAATCCCTTCGAAATTATTATGTACGAATACAATGGTGGCGACTCGCGAGTAGGAGCTGATATTACAGCTTATATGAACGGTTACAACGACCCCCGTAGAGAGAAAATGTTTACCAAGACTACTTTTAGTGGACTTGTAGACAATGGTTACTTTGGATTGCGTACAGGTATAGCCATTCCAGACGGTGCTATCGCTCACGCCTACACCAATTATGTAGTGTCTACAGATACCAAACTGATGTGGATGAACGCAGCAGAGTCGGCTTTCCTTAAAGCCGAGGGTGCACTTCGCGGATGGAACATGGGCGGAACGGCCAAAGACTTCTACGAGCAGGGTGTAGCCCTCTCTTTTGCACAGTGGGGTGCCAATGGTGCCGATGCTTATTTGGCTGACAATACCAGCATGCCTTCGGCCTATCAGGATCCTGCAGAACTAAACTCTTATTCAGGAGCTACATCGCAAATCACCATAGCTTGGCAGGATGCAAGCTTTGAAACCAACCTGGAGCGTATTATTACCCAGAAATGGCTTGCTAACTTCCCGTTGGGACTTGAGGCCTGGGCTGAATACCGCCGTACAGGATATCCCAAGCTTATGCCTGTAGTGGTTAATAATAGTGGTGGCGTAGTAAGTACAGCACGCGGTGCACGCCGACTGGCTTATCCGCAGGAAGAAAGACTTAACAATGCTGAGAATTATACAGGTGCTGTATCTCTGCTCGGCGGTCCTGACAATATGGCTACCGATGTATGGTGGGCTAAGTAAAACGTTCAAAGACAATACAAATTATTATGAAAAATATATTTAGATATATAAGATTGTCGATGGCCTGCATCGCCGTATCTGCCTTTGTGGCCAGCTGCGATACCGATGTAG
>CAVHVH010000020.1:0-3749 GCA_963639385.1 Oscillospiraceae bacterium | reverse complement strand
AAAGAACCCGGGTGTTGATAACCAAAATCCCGGACTTTACGAAAACTATCTCTCCAACTTGAGAGCCTATAAAAAAGGTGCCCACAAAGTTGCTATGGGATGGTTTGACAATAGTGCCAAGGCACCCAACTCCCAGGGGCAACATATCCATGCAGTTCCAGATAGCCTGGACTATGTGGTACTTACTAGCCCAGACAATCTTACCGAAAGGGAGTTGAGTGAAATTGATGAAATACGTACAAAGAAGGGTACAAAGGTGGTATTTGAAATAAGTTTCGAAGACCTCAAGGTACAATACGATGCAGAAAAGCAAGAGTTTGATGACAGCAACGAAGATGAGTCACTTTCGTTCCCACAGTTTAATAACTATCTTGTAGACAGCGTAAAGGCAAAACTTAGTCTTGTAGAAAAGTACAACTACGATGGTGTGGTGATGGCCTACAACGGAAAACTAAAAATCTATATGACCGAGGTAGAGAAGATGGAATTCGTAGGTTGGGAGAACGACTTTATAGGTATCGCTGCCGATTGGGCTTCACGTCATTCCGATAAGGAGCTTATACTGATGGGTAAACCACAGAACATCCAAAATACAAGTGTCTTTGACAAGGCCAAGTATCTGGTGTTGCCGGCACAGAGTGAAATATCGGCATCGGCACTTACCTATCTTGCCCAAAAGGCTTTAGCCGAGGGTGTACCTTCAGACCGCTTTGTAGTACTCGTTACCACCCCGTCGCTCGATACATCTGATACCAGTACAGGGTATTGGAGCGGAAACCAGGTGGCCATGCTCGGTGCTGCCAAGTGGGCCGCTTCTACATATGCCGACTTTACCGTAGCCGGAATAGCCATCCAGGATATGCGTAACGATTACTATCATTCAGCATTCACATATCCTAATGTGCGTACTGCCATCTCTATCATTAATCCTAATGTTAAAAACTAAACAGCAATGAAGAAGATTTTCAAATATATCCCGATGATGCTGGCGGTTCTTGCCTTGGCCTCTTGTCAGGACAATGATGAAGAATCGTTTGGAAACAAGGCGTCTATCAACGCCACGGAGATGAAATCGGAAACTATCATCAAGGGCGATGCCGATGTGGTGAAGACTCTCAATATCACCATGCCACGCCCGGCAGAGAATACCATAAACGCTACGTTCGTGACTGCTCCCTCGCTGGTAAGCACGTACAACAAGGCTTATGGAGCCAATGCCGAACTGTTGCCCGAAGAGTATTATACTGTAGTAAACGGTAACGTTACCGTTGATGCAGGAAGTGTAAAGAGTACCGATGCTACATTCGAGTTCAAAGGACTGGGCAATCTGGACCGCGACTTGGTATATGTATTGCCTGTAGAGGTGAAGACCAACGATATAGAGCTTGTAAACTCGGCTTCTAAATTCTATTTCGTATTCCGTGCCGGTGCTCTAATCAATGTGGTTACCAATATGAGCCGTAACTACCTTACAGTAAAATGGGCCGACAAGAGCCAGGTAAGTGATATGAGCCAGATAACAATGGAAGCACTTATCTATCCTCGCGAGTTTGGTAAACTAATTTCTACCGTGATGGGTATCGAGGGTAGCTTCTTGATGCGTATAGGTGATGCCGGTTATCCAGACAACCAGATACAGATAGCTACAGGAAATGGAAACTTCCCCGATGCAGACTCTAACAAGGGCTTAGCTACCAAGTCATGGCAACATGTAGCTCTTACCTTAGACTGCAATACCAAGGAATACAAAATCTATGTTAATGGTAAATTGCAGAGCCAGGGTACTCACCGTCTGAGCAGTGTAGATATTCAAGGAAATGGTTCAGACCGCGATTTCCTTATTGGAAAATCGTATGACAACAGCCGCTGGTTCGAAGGCGATATGTCTGAGGTTCGCGTATGGAATGTAGTGCGTACTCAAGAAGAGATAGCTGCACACTTCTATACCGTAGATGCCTCTACTCCGGGACTTATAGGTTATTGGAAGATGGATGATAATACCAGTGCTTACAAAGTAACCGATGCTACAGGCCATGGCAACGATGCCTATGCCAACGAAGCGCTTTCGTGGAGAAACGTATCTCTGCCAGAGTAATACCAATATTAGACCAATAAGAATAGTATAATAAATAATTGTTATGAATATCAATAAAATAAAGACATTCGCATTGGCGGTCATCGCTGTCGGAGCCATGGCTTCGTGTGAAGACAGCATTACTGTACGTGAAGTGGACGAAACTCCGTACACTCCTTCAGAGAAGAGCCTTGTATTCTTGTCTGACCAGTATGGTATGACCAATGCCGATTCGCTGCTGTTCAACGAGCAGGGATCAACCGAATTCTATGTCAATCTGACACAGACCCAAACTAAGGCTACTGAGTTTACAGTGGTCTATGATGTGGCTGCACTAAATAAGTATAATTTGGCTCATGGTACCGAATATAAGGCTATGCCCGAAAATCTAATTACTGTTGAGGGTACAGCCACTGTGGCTGCAGGCGAGGCAAAATCGTCGGCTGTAAAGGTAAACTACAAGACTGATAGCAGCCTCGACGACCTTGGTACTTACGCCATACCATTGGCGGTTAAGGGTAATTCGCTGGCAGAAGCTTCGGTAGAGAAGGGCGAGTTTGTATTCCTGGTAAAGGATATTACCCGTATGCCCAACTGCCATAAGGCCAACTCTAACCAAATAGTTGTAAGCTGTATGGAGGTTAACGATGCCAACCCGCTGCATAACCTTTGCTACACCTTGAAAGAGTCTGGAAAGTTGGTAATAGACCAGGTTATTCTTTTCTCAGGAAACATCAACTACAATGCAGAAACTGGTGAGGTGTACAACTACAATAACGAGAACGTACAGCATCTGCTGGATAATCGCGAGAAGTATCTTGTTCCGCTACAGCAGAAGGGTATAAAAGTTATTCTGGGTATCCTGTGCAACCACGACCGTGCATGCAGTACGCACCTTAACGATGAGGCAGCTCGCAGCTTTGCTCGCGAACTTAAGGCCAAGCTTGAGGCTTATCAGCTTGACGGCGTATTCTTTGACGATGAGTATTGTAGTCGTGGCGACTATCCTGGTTTTACTTCTTACAATAATTTCTCGCGTTTGTGTTACGAGTTGCGTAAGATTATGCCCAATACTCTTATCCAGGCCTATGCCTATAGCGGAACGTCCAGTGCAAGCCAGGTTGAAGATATGCAGCCCGGTAGCTTTATTACCCAGGCTATCCAAGACTATGGCCGCTACTCTGATATGTCAGGTAGCTATCCTGGACTGCCCAAGAGTGGTATGATTCAGGCCTCATCGGAGTTTGCACGCGGTAGTATAATCACTCAGAATACCGCCAAGCGTATTGTAACCGACGGATATGGAGGTACTATGATTTTCTCGCTCAATCCAAACAATGGTCGTGTGAGTCGTTTCAATAACATCACTATACCTTTCTATGGCGAGGAAACTGTACAGACTGGCAGCTATGCCAAAGACTGGTAATGATTAAAAACTTCTTATAATTACAACAATGAAAGCGAAATATATTTATACCATCATGATGGCAATGGCTCTTACCATAGGTTTGGGCTCTTGCGACGATGATGACCCGCAGCCCGAACCGAAACCCGAGGCCAAGAGCGAGCTCAAGTGCGATGTGGATACCGTTAAGGTAGGCGTGGGCGAAACGACTACGTTCAACATACTTGAAGGCGGAGGCGACTACAATATTATTTGTGAAAACGAGGATGT
>CAVHVH010000019.1:0-21353 GCA_963639385.1 Oscillospiraceae bacterium | reverse complement strand
TAAAATCCCTTGGCCAGTAATGGCTGTGCGGGTTCGAGTCCCGCTCGCGGCACACAGTAAGGGTGGTTCTGCAAATTAGCTTTGTACCGGAAATCCGAAAGGCCGAAATGTGCCATCCTCTGACAAAGTATAACAATGCGGCGGCGGTTACCACTGCCACCCTAATTCTAAACATTATGCGTAAAACCCTATTATTATCGTTAACCGCAGGGTCGTTCGTACTCTTGACCTCTTGCTCAAAGATGGGCGCCCTTTCTGCCGACAATTTCACAGTTACTCCCAAACCTTTGGAAACTCAAGGCGGCGTGGTGGCAGCCACTGTAAATGGAGTATTCCCTGAAAAGTATATGAAGAAGAATGCCGTGGTAACGGTAACGCCCGAATTGCGCTATGGCAATGGCCAGGTAGCCAAAGGTACATCGGCTACATTCCAGGGTGAAAAGGTAATGGGTAACGACCAGACTATTTCATACCGTCTGGGTGGGCATTACACCATGAAGACTTCGTTCGACTATGAGCCTGAGATGCAGAAGAGCGATATGTACCTTACCTTTGATGCCCGTTGTGGCAAAAAGACGGTAGAAATACCAGCTGTAAAGGTTGACTATGGTGTGATAGCTACATCAGAACTTTATCGCAAAACTCTCCAGGGCGGCGGCGGATGTATGGCACTGGATTCTTTCCAACGTGTAAAAACTCAGAAGCAGGCTGCCAATATCAGATTCCTCATCAATCAGGCCAATCTGCGCAAAAGCGAGTTGAAAAACAATACTGTAACCGAATTCGTAAAACTGCTCAAGGATATTAATCGCGACCGCGAGGGACTGAATCTGCAGAACGTGGAAATTCAGGCTTATGCCTCTCCAGAAGGCGGTTTTAGCTATAACGACAAGTTGGCCAACAAGCGCCAAGATGTATCAGAGAACTATGTGCGCGGCGAAATGAAGAAAGCCGGTGTTGATGGTGTAATTGACGCTCACTATACAGCCCAAGACTGGGAAGGCTTCCAGCAATTGGTACAGGCCAGCAACATTCAGGACAAGGATGTAATTCTGCGTGTTCTGTCAATGTATAAAGATCCCGAAGAGCGCGAACAGCAAATACGTAATATGAGCGAAGGCTTCCGCGAATTGGCCGATGGCGTACTGCCCGAACTGCGCCGCTCGCGCTTGATTATCAACTACGAAACTATAGGTCGCAACGATGAGCAGATAAAGGCACAGTACAACGACGATGCCGCCAAACTGTCAGTAGAAGAACTGCTATACTATGCCACATTGGAAGACGATGCCGCCAAGAAAGAAGAGATATATACCAAGACGGCTGAGCTATACCCCAACGACTATCGCCCACTTAACAATTTGGCCGCATTGGCCTTCAACAAGGGCGATGATGCCAAGGCCAATAGCTTGCTGCAACAGGCTCTCGCAAAGAGCGGCAATGCTAACGAAGCCAATGCCAACCTGGGTCTTATTGCCCTCAAGAATGGTAATGTGGCTGAGGCTGAAAATCTGATTGCCAAGGCTACCGGAGCCAATGCTCTTAACGAAGCTTTGGGTAATCTTAGTCTGGCCAAAGGCAACTACGCTCAGGCCGAAAGCTACTTTAAAGACTCTTCAAGCAATAGTGCCGCTCTAGCCCAACTGCTTAACAAGAACTACGCAGGTGCCAAAGCCACGCTGAACAGCATAAAGAACCCCGATGCACTTACATCGTATCTGCATGCAGTAACCAGCGCACGTCAGGGCAACAAGTATGCTGCCACATCGTATCTTAAAGAGGCACTGCAGAAAGACCCCAGCCTAAAGGCATACGCCGATAACGACCTGGAGTTTGCCAATATGAAATGAACAATAGATTAGCAATATTTATATTACTCACCTTGGTCCTTGCAGGGTGTAGTTCGGCCGGAGATAGATTTAAGATAGAAGGCCGGCTGCTCAACATGGACCAAGGTGAGTTTTACGTTTATAGCCCCGACGGAGCGATAAACGGAGTAGACACCATAAGATTACAGGGTGGACGGTTGAGCTACGAAATGGTATGTTCGGCACCCGCAACCTTAGTAATGGTATTCCCTAACTTCTCTGAGCAACCCATTTTTGCCGAACCCGGCGGAAGCGTAAAAATAGAAGGCGATGCCTCGCATCTGAAAGAAATGAAGGTGAAAGGCACCAAGACTAACTCGTTGATGAACTCGTTCAGAGAGCAGATAGCCAACGCTACCCCTCCGCAGACCCTCAAATACGCCGAGGCGTTTATCAAAGACCATCCAGAGTCGGCAGTAAGTATCTATCTGCTGCGCCGCTATTTTATGGCAAGTGTTGCGCCTGACTACAAAAAGGCCCTTAACCTATGCCGTGTCATGGCTAAGGCCAATCCTAAGAACGGACTGCTCACTTTTTATGAACAGCAGCTTGTACAGTTGTCAAGAGTCAATGTGGGAAAGAAGATGCCCCGGTTTGTAGTGACAGACGTGGACAACAAGAAGATAGACAATGCCTATTTGGGAAAGGGATTGGCGCTGATAATGGCCTATGCCACATGGAACTATGATGCCCAGCGGATGGTGCAGGATGTGCGCTCGCTGGAAAAAAAGAGTAATGGTAGGCTTAAAGTGATAGCTATATGCGCAGACCCCAGCGTAAGCCAATGTCGTACTACTGTAAAGCGCGACTCTATACCATGGCCCGTGGTGTGCGATGGCCGTATGCTGGAAAGTCCGGCACTACAAACCCTTTCGCTCTTTGATATCCCCGACAATATTCTGATAAATAATGGAGTGGTGATAGCAAAGGGCCTTACTAACGACGATCTGAAGAAGCGCCTCAGTCAGATGCTCTGAAGCGTAGCCCCTAAAAAGACGTCTACCCATTCACCCAACAACTATAACTTATGCTGGTTAAAACTTATTGTGCTGCCGTAAACGGCATGGAAGTGACCACTATCACCGTAGAAGTAAATGTAACGCGCGGTGTAATGTATCACCTTACCGGACTTGGCGATTCGGCCGTGAAGGAAGGTAAAGACAGAATAGCCGCTGCACTGCAGAACAACGGTTACAAGTTTCCCGTGGCCGACCTTACCATTAATCTTGCACCTGCCGACTTGC
Organism: Oscillospiraceae bacterium; assembly: GCA_963639385.1. GTDB lineage: Bacteria > Bacteroidota > Bacteroidia > Bacteroidales > Bacteroidaceae > Prevotella. The sequence continues at coordinate 18,241 of CAVHVH010000019.1, read as the reverse complement.
GCAAAGAGGGCAGTAGCTTCGATTTGCCGTTGGCTATAGGCATCCTGGCCGCCAGCGGAAGTATAGAGAGCTCGTGTCTGGACAAGTATATGATGGTAGGCGAGTTGAGTCTCGATGGTAGGCTACAGCCTGTAAAGGGCGCACTGCCCATAGCTATAAGAGCTCGCGCCGAGAAATTCAAAGGGCTCATAGTGCCGCGGCAGAACGTAATGGAGGCAGCCGTGGTCAACAATCTTGAAGTCTATGGGATGGACACCATCACAGACGTTATACAGTTGGTAACAGGACTCAAGGAGTTTGCCCCTACCGTTATAGACACCCGCAAGAAATTCTATGAAGACCAGTACCATTTTGATATAGATTTTGCCGACGTGCGCGGTCAGGAGAATGTAAAGCGTGCCCTGGAGGTAGCTGCAGCGGGTTCGCACAATGTAATCCTTATAGGTCCGCCGGGCTCAGGCAAGTCTATGATGGCCAAACGTTTTCCTACCATTATGCCTCCGCTTACGCTGGCAGAGAGCTTGGAAACTACGCAGATACATTCTATAGCTGGTAAACTGGGTGGAAACACATCACTTATCACCCAGCGCCCCTTCCGCAGTCCGCACCACACTATATCTGAAGTGGCTCTTGTGGGCGGCGGCTCTAATCCTATGCCTGGCGAGATAAGTCTGGCCCACAATGGTGTACTCTTTGCCGATGAGTTGCCCGAGTTCAACAAGCACACCCTCGAGGTGCTGCGCCAGCCGCTCGAAGACAACCGCATCACTATAAGTCGTGCCAAGTACAGCATAGAATATCCCTGCAATTTCCAGTTCATAGCCTCTATGAACCCTTGTCCGTGCGGATATTACGGCGACCCTACACACCACTGCGTATGTACGCCTTGGCAGATAAACAAGTATCTGAGCCGTATAAGCGGTCCGTTGCTTGACCGTATAGACATACAGTGTCCTATCACGCCGGTGCCCTTTAAGGATATATCACAGGCTGCACAGGGCGAACCCAGTGAGGTTATACGCCAAAGAGTGATGGCGGCCCGCGCCATACAGACAGCCCGTTTTGCCGATACTCCCGGCATATACTGCAACGCCCAAATGACTGAGCGCATGATACACCGCTATGCCGAGCCCGATTCTGAGGGACTGGCTCTGCTGCGCAATGCTATGGAACAACTTAAGCTCTCTGCCCGTGCCTATAGCCGCATACTCAAAGTAGCTCGTACCATTGCCGACCTGGCCGGCAGCGAGCAGGTAATGCCCGACCATATCAGCGAAGCCGTAAGCTACCGTAAACTCGACTGGGGTGATTGGGCCGAGCGCGGACTTTAGTTTAGTACCTTGTCAGATTCTTGTGTTCTAAATAATATCACTAAAATTCAGAAATACTTGAAGAATACTTTACCATTAATGAAATATTTGTAACTTTGTAAGTATGATGACTTTAGTGTGATAATTCATAGAATTACCCTATACCCAAAGTAAACGTAAAGCAGGTAGAAGGTCTCTCAAAGAAAACATTAAGTGAAGAGGATTGGCTCCAAGTTGTGCAGTATAACGAATTTGAAACGATATATTATGAGTACAAATGAAACTCAGCAAGCTTTGGCCTTTGCTGCAATGTGTGTGGATGTGGCAGCAGAAGCAGCAGGGTGCTCAAGGAGAGAAATGTACGAACGCATGAAAGCTGTAGGCCTCATGCATGGCTTGACAACAAGGCTTGATGCTCTACACACGCAAAGTCGCGAATATGTAGCGCAAGATTTGCTTCAGACTCTAAAACGTTTGGAAAGTACTTCTATGTGAAATAAATATACAATGCGAATAACGTATCACGGTGCTCCTTTCGGGTGTCTTTGCTACAAAAAGTAGATAGCAAAGAAGAGCATCAGCGTAAGTGCCAGCCCCAGCGAGTTCCTGTATATATTATAATCCATTTTCTGTCATTTCCTCATTTTCTCACAAAGATACCTTTTTTTCACAACAGAAGCAAGTGAAGTGTTAAGAAAGCGTCATATATTATCTCAAAGATATACTACTGATATCTGTCAAGGCAGAATAAAGGGCTGAACTCTTATAAGGGTGGTAATTTTTAGAACCACCCATAAGAAATTCAGCCCTAACCTAATGGATAAAATAGGAATTACTTTCTGTATGCTTTCAAGCTCTGCTGTAGGAAGTCGAGGTATGCGCTTATGTCTTCTTTATAGCTGTAGGCGTGGTTCAGAGGTTGCCCCTCGTTGTCTACGGCCACATAGAAGGGCTGGGCATTGGCTCCGAATTTGCTGGCCTGCAGATAACTCCACTTGTCGCCTACGGTGCGCAGGGTGCGGTGCTGGCCGTTTAGGTCTACCTCTATGGGTTGACTTAGCGGAGTCTTGTCGTCTACATAGAGCGAAATAAGAATGTACTTGTTGTTGAGCATATCGGCCACTGTAGGGTCTGTCCATACGGCAGCCTCCATCTTGCGGCAGTTTACACAACCAAAGCCAGTAAAGTCTATGAGTACGGGTTTGCCTTGTGCGCGAGCAGCGGCCATACCTTCTTCGTACGAGTGGTAGTGGGCTTCTACGGTCTTGGTATTCAGGTTAAAATCTTGTGTATTCATAGGTGGCGCAAAGGCACTTACGGCCTTGCAGGGTGCTCCCCATAGTCCGGGAACCATATATATGGCGAAGGCTATGGCACACAACCCCAGCATAATACAGGGTACGGGCATAGGCTTGTCTATCTCGCCGCCTACAGCATCTTCCTGGAACTTGAGTTTGCCTATCAGATAAAGTCCCATAGCTCCGAAGATAACTATCCACAGCGAAAGAAACACCTCGCGGTCAAGCAGATGCCAGCCGTAGGCAAGATCGGCTACAGAGAGGAACTTGAGCGAGAAGGCCAGTTCTACAAAGCCCAGCACTACCTTGATGGTAGTCATCCACGAGCCCGACCGGGGGGCTGACTTCAGCCACGATGGGAAGAGGGCAAATAGTGTGAAGGGTAGGGCAAGGGCCAAGGCAAATCCTAACATACCTATGGTGGGCGCCAGCCAGTCGCCTGTAGTTACAGTCTGTACAAGTAGCAGACCTATGATAGGTGCGGTACATGAGAACGATACCAGTACCAGCGTAAAGGCCATGAGGAAGATAGATATTAGTCCGGTGGTGGCGCTTGCCTTGGTATCTACAGCGTTGGCCCATCGGTCGGGCAGCTTTATCTCGAACCATCCGAAGAAAGAGAATGCGAATACCAGCAACAACAAGAATAATATGATGTTGAATACGGCACTGGTACTTAGCTCGTTGAGCTTACTGGGTCCGAAGATGGCCGTGATAAGCAGTCCTACGCCCAAGTATATCACCACAATAGACATGCCATAGGTCATGGCATCTTTAATACCTTTTCGGCGGTCGTTCTTGGCCCGTTTCAGGAAGAAGCTAATGGTCATAGGGATGATGGGCCAAATGCAGGGCATTACCAGCGCTAACAGTCCGCCTATAAATCCTACGGCAAATATGTACCACAGCGAGTGTGTGGCTATATCTCCCTCGGCATTGTAGGCCTGCAGTTGCTTTACTACAGGTTGCCACCAGCGTGCATTCATATCGGTATCAGCAGTTACGGTGGCACTGTCTATGGCCGTGGTGAGCGTTTGTATACTGTCTGTCTTTGCCTCTGCTGTAGTGGTTTCGGGCGTATTGGCGTTAGTCTCTGTAGCTTCGGTCACAGCGGGCGCCTTTCCGCTCTTCTTCAGTGCAACTTCTCCTGGTGGTAGGCAGTTCTCGTCGCTGCATACGCCATATTCCAGATAAGCATCGATAGAATATGCGGGTTTGGTGAAGCGTATCTTTTGTACAAACTGTGCGCTGCCTTCAAAGTAGCGTACGTTCATGTTGAACATAGGGTCAAAGTGGCTCTTCTCGTTTCCCTTTGGAGTGAGTTGTCCTACCAGCTCTACACCATCGGCCTTGTTTACATGCAGCGTTGCCTCAGTAGGACCATTGCCCCCCAAGCGGGTAGAGTATATGTGCCATCCGGCCTCGATGCGTGCGCTGAATACAATTTCGGCTTCAGCCGTTTTTCCCGTTTTTATTTCGGCGCTGAACTTTACGGGGTCTTCCATTTGGGCCATGGCGGTGAGTACCATCATCAGCATGGCGCCCATTGCTATAATCTTCTTCATTTGTTGATAGGGTTTCGGTCTTGTTATTGGGCATCACCATGTGTACCGGCAGCTGTGCAAGACCTGTATTGCTGTCTATATGTAGACCCCCCATACGCTGTACCATGGCCGGCACAGGGTATGGGGGGAGCAGGATTATCCTACTTGGCTTCCTGACTTTATCTTCTTTGATGTGGTTACAACCGATAGTGATCCATCGTAGTCTACGGCAGAGAGTATCATGCCCTGACTCTCTTCTCCCATCATCTTGCGTGCGGCGAAGTTAGCCACAAACAACACTTGCTTGCCTACAAGTTGTTGAGGGTCTTCGTAGAAGGCGGCGATACCGCTAAGTATGGTGCGCCCGTCTTTAGTACCATCATCGATATGGAACTTGAGCAGTTTCTTGGATTTTTTGATTTTCTCACAAGAGGTTACTGTTCCTACGCGTATGTCTAACTTCTCGAATGTATCGAAGTCTACGTTCTCCTTGAAAGGTTCTGGGGTGTAGTTGGCGGCTTCGTTGGCTTTCTTTGTATTTTCCAGTTTCTGCAGCTGGGCATCTATTACGCTATCTTCCAGTTTCTCGAAAAGCAGTGATGGTTCGCCAAGTTGCTTGCTTTCTTCAAGGATATCCATGCTACCCAACTGTTCCCAGTTGAAGCTGTCGATGTTAAGCATTTCGCGCAGTTTCTTCGAAGAGAAGGGCAGGAATGGTTCGAAAGCAATAGATAGGTTGGCGCATATTTGCAGACATACATTGAGTATGGTTTCTACGCGTTTGGGGTCGGTCTTCCACACTTTCCAAGGTTCGCATTCGGTGATGTATCTGTTACCGATACGGGCCAGATTCATGGCTTCTTTTTGGGCGTCGCGGAACTTGAAGGCATCAATGAGTTCTTCTACTTTGGTCTTGACGTCTTTGAATTCGGCTATGGTCTGGCGGTCGGCATCTGTCAGCTCGCCACAGGCGGGCACTACGCCCCCCCAGTATTTGCGGGTGAGTTGCAGGGCGCGGTTTACAAAGTTGCCGTAGATGGCTACCAGTTCAGAGTTGTTGCGCTCCTGAAAATCTTTCCATGTAAAGTTGTTGTCTTTGGTTTCTGGAGCGTTGGCGGTAAGTACATAGCGTAACACGTCTTGCTTGCCAGGGAAGTCTTTCAGATATTCGTGCAACCATACGGCCCAGTTGCGCGATGTAGAAATCTTGTCGTTCTCCAGGTTCAGGAATTCGTTGGCGGGCACGTTGTCTGGAAGTATGTATCCGCCGTGGGCCTTGAGCATGGTGGGGAAGATAAGGCAGTGGAAAACTATGTTGTCTTTACCTATGAAGTGGATGAGGCGTGTATCTTCGTCTTTCCACCATTTCTCCCAGCTACCCCAACGTTCGGGGTTGCTGTCACAGAGTTCTTTGGTGTTTGAAATGTAGCCTATTGGGGCGTCGAACCATACGTAGAGCACTTTTCCCTCGGCACCCTCTACGGGTACGGGGATACCCCAGTCTAGGTCGCGGGTCATAGCGCGGGGCTGCAAATCCATGTCTAACCACGACTTACATTGTCCGTACACGTTGGGACGCCACTCTTTATGACCTTCCAGTATCCATTGCTTGAGCCACTGCTGATAGTCGCCCAATGGGAGATACCAGTTCTTGGTGGGGCGCTTTACCAATCCGTGTCCTGGGTTGTTCTTGTTGGTGGGGTTGATAAGTTCTTCGGGCGAGAGAGTGGCACCGCATTTCTCGCACTGGTCTCCGTAAGCTCCCTCGGCTCCGCATCGCGGACAGGTACCTACTATGTTGCGGTCGGTAAGAAATTCGCCTGTTACCTCATCGCAGTATTGCTCTTCGGTTATTTCTTCCAGTTTGCCATCATCATAGAGTTTGCGGAAGAAGTCTGATGCAAACTTGTGGTGAATGCTACTTGTGGTGCGGCTGTAGATATCGAACGAGATGCCAAATTCGGCAAACGAGTCTTTTATCATTTTGTGGTAACGATCTACCACTTCCTGTACGGTTACGCCTTCCTTGCGGGCCCGTATGGTTACGGGTACTCCGTGTTCGTCGCTTCCACCGATAAATATCACGTCTTTCTTCTTCAGCCTAAGGTATCTTACGTAGATGTCGGCCGGAACATATACGCCGGCCATATGGCCTATGTGTATACCACCGTTGGCATATGGTAGAGCTGCCGTTACGGTAGTACGCTTGTAATTCTTTTCCATTTTTGTAGCGATTGTATATATTATGGTGCAAAGTTACAAAAATATTGTTAAGTAATGTGCTTGTTTACAAACAATTCCACGCCCACCGGTACAATTGTTCCGATGGGCGTGGCGTGTGATGTTTCTGTGGTTATACGTTGTTGATATGCACAGCCGGAAATGGAGGCTGCATTTCTGCGATGGGTTACTATTTTACGGTAGAGCTAACCTGGTAGGTTCCCGAACCATACTTGTGGCATACGTATGTTCCACCGGTTTGTGGTATATACACATTTGCGGTAGTATTGGCCGGTATGGTGAATGTCCAGTGTATTTGGCCATTGTCTATGCGCCACTGGCTTTCTATAGTACCATAGGGCGAGTTGTAGGTGGCGTTTACATGGCTAAGTCCGTCAAAGATACATGGTTTGAGCACTATGTGGTTATAGGCACGACTGTCTTCGGTTTGCCTTATGCCGGCTAGATATTGATAGTACCATATAATAAGGTCGCCCAACAGCATAATATGGTTTCCCGAGTTCATGCGTGGGTTGGCAGTATCGCCGTTCCATAGTTCCCAAATGGTGGTGGCGCCATGTTCTACCATGAAGCCCCAGCTGGGGTAAGTGCGGTTGGTGGCCAGTGTGTAGGCTATGTCGCCGCGGCCATAATCGGTAAGTCCGCGCATTATCTCTTGTGTTCCCAGTACCCCTGTAGAAATATGGGGTGTACCCTTGGTCGTCATCTTCTTTACTATATGACCGAAGATTCGTTCTTGTTCACTCTCGGGTGCCAGTCCCCATCTTAAGGCCAGTATATTGGCCGTTACGGTATTATTGTCATAATATCCCGTTGTGGCGTTGTAGAAACGGTTGTTGAAGGCCGTGCGTGTATGCTGCCCCATCTCTTGCCATAGGGAACAGTCTTCAGAATGTCCTGCTACCTTGGCAAACCGCTCCATAAGTAGGCATAGCCTATAATAGGCTGCTGTGGCGAGTACAGGTCCTCGGGTTATGCGTGTAGAGTCTTTTGAGTGTATTAGTTCCGGACTTTCTGGCGGCAGGCACCAGTCGCCGTACACATCGCGGGTGATAATGCCGTTGTCACTATAGTGGTTGGCTATATGCAGCATAAACCGCTTCATAGGTTCGTAGTTGCGTGTTATGGGCAGACTGTCGCCATATTGACGGTCTATCATGTCGGCCACGGTGTACCAGGCCATAGGCCAAGTAACATTGTCGCTGTATACGCTCCAGTATCGGGGGGCAATGTCGCTTATCACACTGTCTTTGCGCTGCGTAAGGGTTATATCGTGTATCCACTTTGCGTACAGTAAGTGTGCATCGTATATATAACTGGCACCATAGGCACCCGTGGCGTGATCGCCTAACCATCCCAGCCGTTCGTCGCGTTGTGGACAGTCGGTAGGTATACCCCGGTAATTGCTGCGTATGCCCCATAGGGCGCAGTTGAAGATTTGGTTAATGGTCTTGTTAGATGTGTTGAAAGTACCTGTAGTGGCCATGCGGTCGTACACTACCCGCCCTTGTATATCGGCTAGGTTGGGTTGGTGGTTGAAGCCGCTCAGTTCAACATATCTGAACCCGTGTATGGTAAATTCGGGTTCCCATATATCGGCCTTTTGGGTGCTGATATAGGTGTCTGTTACCAGTGCCGTGCGCAGATTGAGCATGAATAGCGAGTCGCGGTCTTTCATGCGTTCGGCAAAGCGCAATCGTAGTGTGTCGCCCTCGTTGCCGTGCAGTTTTATACGCAGCCATCCAACCATATTCTGCCCCATATCCATAATGTAACGGCCGTCGGCAGTACGGTAAATAGATCGGGGCGCAATACTGTCCATAACCTCTATGTTGGGGTTGTTCTGCGCGCGCATTTCGAGTGCAGGGGCTTTCATGTGCTCGGCCTGTTGCCAGCGGCTGTCGTCGTAACCGGCAAGAGTCCATCCCGGCATCTTTTTGTGGGCATCGTACAGTTCACCGTCAAATTCGTTGTTGGTCTGTATAGGTCCGTCGGCCATGATGCGCCACGATGTATCGGTGGCTATTACTGTTTTCTTTCCGTCGGTAGTGGTTATTACTATCTGTGCCAGCAGTCGGGGTAGTCCGAATCCGCGCATTCCGGGTACTCGCATGGCCATAAATCTGCCGTTGCCAAGCGTTACACCTATGGCATTGGCGCCCTGTTTTACCAGTTGAGTAATGTCAAAGGTATTGTACATTACCTCGCGGTCGTAGTTAGTAGGTCCGGGAGCCAGAACCTGACTGCCTATGCGGTTGCCGTTGATATAAGCCTCGTAGAGCCCTAATCCGCAGATATATAGAACGGCATGGTTTATATTGCCTTGTATATTGAATTGTTTGCGCAGATAGCGGGCGTTGATGCGGGTGCGTCGGTCGGCTGGTTTCTCTACGTCTGTGCTGAAGTGGCCTCCTATCCATTCGGCTTTCCATTCGCTTTTGTCCATCAGTGCGGTAAGCCAGTTGCCCGTCTTGCTCTCTGCATGCCCTGCGTTGGTGTTACATTCTATTCGGTAGTAATACCGTGTGCCACTGGCCAGAGGCTTCCCGTTGTAGGGAATGTAGAGTTGGCGGTTGCTCTTCTGCCATTTTGAGTCCCATAGATCGGCTTGGCCCTTTTGTAACTTTTCTGCGGTAGAAGCTACGCGTATGCGGTAAGCCTTCTGTTTTACACCATGTGCTGTGCTGGATATCTGCCAACTGAATCTTGGTTGAGCGCAGTCCACCCCTTCAGCCTGGTTCAGTCCTTCTACCCGGGTGGCCACTATAGTCGTAGTCTTTTTGGCCGAATTGTTGGCGGCTGTAGTTTTCAGTGGCGTGCCTGTTGTTGAGGCAACCAACAGTATTACAGAGAGAGACAGTCCTTTCATTTCTTGCGGTTCTTTTCCATTAGTATCTTCATCCAATATCCGCCTATTACCGAGCGAGCCTTAAATCCTACCTGCTTGCCAGTCTTTGTGTCGTGCCAGTCGCTGATAGGTACACGGGTGGGAGTCTCATTTACATAAGTGTATACATGCTCCATAAGTGCGTTGAATGTCTTGGTGTCTGGGGCCATGCCTGCGAGCCACATTATCCAGTCGTTCTTGGTGTAGTCTTTGCGGTTGTCCAGTGGCAGTCCATATCGGTTTTGCTTGGTAAGGTAGAACTTAAACTCGCGCTCCATAACCTTGTCAGAGAAGAGGTGTGTGCCCCATATCTTGTCCCATATTATGTTGTATTTCTGGCTCCATGTGTTTTCGCGGTCGTAAGCCAGTCGGTAGTGGTCGCCTTCGCGGGCCGTCTTCTCCCACTGTTGGGCCATCTGTTGGGCTTTTTTCATATATTTCCCGGCCGTGTTCTTGTCGCCACGCATTTCAGCCATCTTGGCGTAACCAGCCACGCCCATAATGGCTTTGAGAGCCAGGTTGGTGTTGTGAGCCCAGTGTCCGGCAAAGTCGTCGGTACATAGTTGGTTGGCTGGGTCAAGACCATTGTCGGCAAGATAGTTGGCCCAGGTGGTAATGATGTCCCAGTAGCGGTCGGCATAGGCCGTATTGCCTTCAATGTGTGCTATTTCGGCTGTAAGGATAACCATGTTGCCAGCCTCTTCCAGGGGCATATCGCCACGGTATGTCTGTCCGTTGGCTATGGGGTATGTACCCAGGTCGTGGGCGGCAAAGGGCTTGTTCCATCTTCCCGAGCGACTATATTCGAATATACTCGTCATCATGCCCTTGAGCAGTTGTGGGTTGTATACTAGGAAGAGCGGTGACGAGGGATAGGTAAGGTCTACCGTGTTTACGCATCCGTTAGAGGCGTTCTCCTTTGAGAAGAACAGTAGATTGCCGTCGTTATCTTCAAACAGTTTGTGGGCGGCCATAACGTGGCGGTATGATGCTGATAGTAATTCGGCGTAATGGGTGTTGCCTACGGCCATGGCATCGTCGTAGATACGGCGGTCCAGTTTTCGGCTGCGCTGCATTATGTTATCGTAGTCGCGGTGGTAACGTTCAAAGGCATCGAATAGGGTAGTGCTACCGCCGTGAGCCCAATATCCTTTGTAGCGGTGGTACATATATTCTATGTCGTATATCTCGTCGTAGCCTATCATCATATAGCTCTCGGCTTGGGTAACCTTGCCCATGTCGCGCATGTAGGCCAGTGTGGGCTCGTCGTAACTCTTTCTGCTTACTATTTCGGTTTTTGTGTCAGCCAGAGTTCCCTTGCGTATAAAGGTGTTCATCATAGTGCTGCTTTCGGCCAGACTTACCGTTCCGTTGATGGCTGGCATGTAGAAATAACCCCAGTCTATGCATACACCATCGCCCTTAGTGGCCAGAATGGCTTGGTCTATGGTGCCCGTCTTTACGTATTTTACTCCGTTGTGGGTCTCTATTTGCGAGCGGGTAGGCTGTGGTTTCTTGAATTTGGCCACCATAGGTTCGGCACCCATAAAGAACTGTACATCATGGGCTTTACCGTCGGTGGCGGTTACGCGGTATGAGATGTATCCTACTGGGGTAGATAGCAGGTCCAGGTCATCGTAGAGCATAGGCGATGTGAATACCACGTCCAGATTTATCGGACCGCATGCAAAGGTATAGTAGGTGTTGGTGGCAAGCACGCTTACCGAGGTCTGTCGGGCTTGTTGTATTTCATTCAGTGCTGGGGCGGCATCGTAGTATAGTCCGAAGTCGGCCAATGCACCATTTTTTACATTGTGTCCGTGCATGGCTATTAGGTTGTCGCCCTCGTGCAGTAGCCGTTTCAGATTGTCGTCCAATGCTATGCGTGCCGAGCTGCGGTAACCTTTCTCGCTGCATACTTGGGTGCCGTTGATGTAGATACTTCCATCATCGTCGTGCGACCATACTATATACAGGTTGTGCTGTAGTTGCTCGGCGCTTAGGTGTACTGTACGCCTGATATAGATATTGGCATCGTCGCCAGTCCAAAGGGTGCGCATAGACAGGTTTTCTTTTGTTCCGAAAGCGGCTTTCCCGGTTTTCCATGCCGAGTCGTCGAAATTGGGCTTCTGCCATCCGTCGGCCGGAGTCTCGGTGGTGTAGCGGCCTTCCCATTCGGCATCGTCGGCGTTAGGGATTATCACGTCGAGTATTTTCTTTGTGGGACTTCCCATGAACCGGTATACCTGTCCGTCAACACGCAGCAGTCCTTCCAGTGGTTTCTGTCGTGGCGACCAGTGGGTAATGTTGCCATCGTTAAGATGGTTGTAAGGCGACCATAACGTAAAGTAAGGGTCGTTGTTGATAAGGGGTACGGCCGGTAGCCGTAGCGCCGTTTGGCGATAGGGTTCAAAGTAGTTGTCGGCTTGAGCGCTGACAAACATGGTGGCAATGAGTGCCAACAGTAATAATGTTCTTTGTTTCATGATATATAAAATGGTTATGGGGGTGGTTGGCTTTCCCCTGTTGTTTGTATAGGGTGGTTCTAAAACTCCATCGTTTTTTTTGAAGGGTGGCGTTTTAATGTCTTTTAGTGTCTTCGGTATCGCATTGAACAGGTCTGCAGAGGATTGGGGGTGTTCCTATGCCTCCGCAGACTGTTTGTGCAGGATCCTATTTCAGGTTGAATACCAAATGGCGGCCCTGAGTAAGTTCGTTGTGTGATATGCGGTAGCGATTAAGTTTTTTGCCTCCCAGTTGCATGCTGCCAATAAGGTATTGGCCGGTCTTGGTGCGGTTGGCCTCTATTACTATGTCGCCGCCAGGGTAGTATTGCTTGTCAAGATGCAGTGTAACTTTGTCGAATACGGGTGAGGTGAGCGTATAGTATGGTTCGCCTGGGCAGTCGGGATACATGCCTATCATTGAGAATATAGCCCAGGCCGACATGGTGCCGCAGTCATCGTTTCCGGGAATGCCGTCGGGCGTATCTTTGTAGTATTTCTCAAGCAGGCGCGTCACCTCTTTCTGTGTACGCCATTCTTCGCCACTAAACCGGCTGAACAGATAGGGATAGGCTATGTCGGGCTCGTTGGCAGGGTCGTATAGGTCGCGGTCAAATACTTTCTGCAGTTTCTCTACAAAAGCCTTGTTGCCGCCCATGAGTTGGGCCAGACCTTTTATATCGTGCGGTACATAGAAGGTGTAGTTCCATGCGCTTCCTTCGTGGAATCCCGGACAGTTAGAAAAGTTGGCGCCGTCTTCAGGGTTGAAGGGAGTGATAAACGAACCGTCCTTGTTGATAGGTCTCAGCGTGCCCGATTCTTTTGAGTAATAGTGGCGGTAGCCCAGCGAGCGTTGACGGAACAGTTTGGCATCGGCATTCTTGCCCATGGCCTTGGCCAGATTGCTTAGGGCGTTGTCGGCCACATAGTATTCCAGTGCGTGCGATACCGAGTTATCGCCAGACATATCGGCTTCAAAGTAGTACAGGGGTATGTATCCGCGCTCCATGTACGGGTCGTTGTCGGGTCGCTGCAGGTTGTCTTTGCTGTGCATGGTGGCCGACTTTATAAAGGCTTCGTAGGCCGTTTGGTAATCAAGATTGCGGAACCCTTTCTGGTAAAGATCGGCAAAGATGGGTATCGAGGGGTCGCCCTCCATGGTCCATGTTTCGCGTCCAAAGAGTTCCCATTTGGGCATCCATCCCCACTCTTTGTACATGTCTATCATTGAGCGTGCCATATCCAACTGCTTTTTGGGGAAGAGTAAAGTTTGTAATTGAGTAAGGTTGCGATAGGTATCCCATAGCGAGAATACTGTGTAGCGGTTGCCCTTGGTAGTAAGTATTTCGGTACTTTCCATCTTGGGATACTGTCCGTTTACGTCTTGTAGAATGTTGGGATGTATCTGTGTGTGGTACAGAGCGGTGTAGAATGTACGCCGTTGGGCTTCGGTACCGCCTTCTACGGTTATGCGGTCCAGTGTGTGTGCCCATTCTTGGCGAGCATCGCGGTGTACCTGTTCGAAGTTGGCTGTAGGTTGTTCGGTATCCAGGTTCAAGCGTGCATTGGCTATCGACACAAAGCTTACGCCTATCTGCACTTCTATCTGTTCGCCCTCGGCGCAGTCGTAGGTCATATAGTAGCCTATCTCGTTGCCGCCCATGTCTCGGGTGCGGTTTTCGTAGAGTTTGTACTTGCCTACGTACTTTTCCCAAGCGTCTTCGGCCTTGCCCAGGTGGGGTTGCTTCTTCCAGAAACCGCTGGTCTTCGGGGTTTTGCTTACGCGCATTACAAAGTACATGGGGAATGTGGCGTGAGAGTTGTAGCAGAATGTACCCAAAATGCGGAAGCCCTCGACCTCGGTATCGCTTACGCGGCGAACCATGGCTCCGCACTCGTTAGATAGGGCGTCGCCCAAATTAAGCAGAATATTGCCTTGCCCTTTCTTGAAGGTGTAGCGTTCGATGGCCGTGCGCGGTGTGGCGGAAACTTCGCATTTTATGCCGTATTTGGTCAGTTCGTTGGCATAATAACCTGGAGTGGCCTGTTCGTTGCGGTATTCCGACCCATACTTGTGGTAGTCTACCTCCAATTCTCCGGCGGTAGGAATGGTAAGTAGTGACCCCATTTCAGGGCATCCTACTCCGCTTAGGGTTACGTGGGCGAAGCCGGTAAAGTACTTGTTGTTGTACTCGTAAGGTGCCGACCACCATCGGCCATCTTTGTCGTACACGTTGAGGTCAGACCCCATTACGTTGAAGGGTACTACCGACATGAGGCCGTGCGGACGTATGGCACCGGGGTTGCATACACTGAAGTTGGTGGTCCCTATAAACGGGTCTACATAGTCTATGGGCTGTTTTTGAGCCTGCATAGAGAGAGCCGACAGTGCCAGCAGCGCTATGGCCATTATCTTTTTGCTATACATATTTATATATTATATATTTTGTTACAAAATTAGCGCAAGCCGAGCGAAATACAAAATAAAATTATTTATTTTTATTTCCGAGGCGCAGCCTAATTTCACGCCTTGGCGTAAAATGGCGTAGGGTCGAGCGAAATGTGAAGAGGGCTATTTTTATCCCTTGAATAGCTCTCGGTCTAATCATAGTTGGAAGAAGTGGTCGTATATTTTATATACAGAAATCTTTAAATCGCTAAACCTATCATAAAATGATAGTTTTTTACGGAATAATTCCCAAAAATGGAGTGTAAAATTACGGAATAATTCCTAAATACTTATGTAATACATTGCAATTCAATAGATTTTCAAATATAAGGTGTTTTCCTTAATTCTGTAATTTGGCCAATTATTTCATCAGAACCACCTCTTCTTCATCACCCTCAAGAACTTAGGGGTGATGGTGAAGCCGGAGGCATCGCCTATTACGGAGTCTGTATAGCAATAAGGGCATTCGGCAGTAGGCTCTTTCGGCGAAATGTAAGTGGTAATTTCCGAGGGTGGAAATATTCTGCCGCAGAAGAAACAACCACATTTTTCCGACTTTTTCAGTTGTTCCTTGTTGTTGATGCTGCAATCATGTGCTTGCCAGTAGATGCAGCCTTTCTTGCCGAAGGTTTTATGTATCTTCAGCTGCATTACTCCAGGCTTACTGTCAGCTCGGTCTTTGCGTTTCCACCAGGGTGTTTGGTATTTATGCCGCTTCCAGTATCTCGTGTCGTCGCAGTTTAGGATGGAGATTTCGAGTACCAATCCGTCTTCTTGGCAATCCTGGGGAATGTTGATAGCACGCCTCAAGATGTCGTGTTCGAGGAAGATGCCGCCGTTCTTCTTGCAGAGCACTGTATCCACATAGTCGGGCATATCCAGGTCATTGCCTGGCTTCGAGATTTTCGGATAAAATTCCTCAAACTCTTTCTTTGCATACTTATAGATGTTGTTGGACAGTTCTTGCACGTCAATACTTGCGTAATGTTCGTAAGTATATCTGATGGTGCATAAAGATATTTTTGCCATGTTTTTTTCTTTAAGGGTGGTAATTTTTAGAACCACCCTTAATATAGTAACATTGGGAGGAAAATTCAAAAAGATTGCTGATATTTTTGCAAACACCAGCAATCTTCTTATATTCAAGCATTTATTTACTTTGGTTCCCAACCAGATTTATCGTCCTCTATATTTATTGAATGACCCCGCGAATTCAAGTGGACTTTAGTTATACCCTTTCGAACGTGTTATAGAACGAAAGGATTGTTTGCTAGAATAATAGGCAAAATTAGTGCACTTACCGTTCGACAATATGTGAATTTTATCAATAACAAACCCATCGGCAGAATTAAGCACTAAATTAATTCCGCCAACGGTTTTTTTATAGTTGTAACTACAATCTAAATCCCATACCTATTGATACAGGGTAGCATTTAGGTGCATGGGATGTTTTGAGTAGCGGGGTAAGTGCCGTGCGAGCATAGAACGACAGTGCTCCATAACCGGCATGAACATCAAGGCTCACCCCTACAGGGTTAAGATTTATATCAGAAGTAGCAGTACGCTTGTCGCCGCTTGTTACATAGCGCGAACGCTCGTGCCAGCGCAGTTCCAACGAAGGACCTACCGACACAAAGGCGTTTATGCCTTGGCGTTTCTGCCATTCCAGCATCACGGGCAATCGCAAAAAATCGTACATAAGATAACTCTTCTCCACACTTTCGTTGTCGGGCAGGGTCTCAAAGGCGGTCTGCCCCTGTGTGGTATTGAGTATAGAGGTGCGCTTTAGATGGTTGAATACCTGGCCTATAGACAACGACGATGTTACGGCCATATTGCGATGCAGCGTAAAGCCGACGCTGGTAAGGGTAATACCCCACTCCCACGATTTGGCATCACGCGTGGGCAGATTGTCACCGCTACTAAGCGCCAAAGCATTGCCGCCCAGCATATTATAACCAAAATACAATACCGGATAGTTGTTGACTATGCGTTTCTTCTTGCTTATCGACGAAGGTATAAAGGGTGATGTCACATATACCCGTTCTATGTCTTGACTGTCTGCAAACTGAGTTTCATAGATTTTCTTCATCTCTTTGTTGTCTGCCCCATACACGGTTACAGTAGTATTGGTATCGGTTCCACCTATTACTATCTGTCTGTTACCAACCACTATAGTGGTGTCTTTCTGTTGTGCTATGGCACAGAGTGGAAGTGCCATGAAAGCCGCTACTGCGATAATCTTACTGATTTTCATTTTATTTTGTTTTTTATTGGTTTCTTAGTGGTTTTACACCACATTATTAATATACGTCTCATTTAGGGTAAACTTGTTAGGCAATGCTATTGATCGAGCCCTACCTATCTCTTTTAGAGTAACAGAGCGTCATAATATCATCGGGCGAGAGCCGCCCCTCGATATATATTACCGTGCCGCGTTGCCCTTGCCCGTTGCTGAACAGAATGTAGCGGTTCTTCCCATCGGCAGAGGGTTGCATCATGTAATAGCCACCAGTAATATGACCATCTTCTACTATCTCGCGAATCTTCCGGGCTCGTTTGCGGTCGGCCTTGAGATAGGGCGCCACATTGTCAGTCAGATGTTTGAACATAAGACTCTTATAGACATTAATATGATAACCCTTTAGCGTAGTGTTGTGCATGGTTACCATCTTGCATCCTTTTTCTTTGCCAAACCGCGTGAATACATCGTTTATACTGAGTCCTGTCTGAGCCATAGCCGTAAGATGCAGCACAAAGGCAAGCATGGCTACCACAAAAGAACGCTGTGGTGTTGTTGAAATATGATATTGTTTCATAATCGCATTAATTTTGTTTTCATTTTTTCATCATATCAAGAGCTGAAAAGGCTTCACCGTCATCCTCCAATTGTATAGTCGCGAGAGCGTTCAGTGCCTCTGCCTTCACCTCATTCTGGGCAGTACATACTTTTCCATCGATAACGGCATAGGCCATAGTTTCGCTCTTTGGCCAACATATCATGGTTATTGCCACGATTGCAGCGGCGGCAACGGCCGTCCATAGGTGTTTTGGTCTCAGACGTAAGGCATATCCATGCCTTTCTTGAGACTCTTGCGGAGTAGTTGACAGAGATTGTACTGCGCCCATACGCTCACTGTCTACATAGCCAAAGAGAGCCCTATACACCTGCCATTCTTCGGGAATGTCGCTGGCCGTAGCAAAGTACGAACGCAGCGCAACCTCTTCGGCATTGTCGGTAATTCCGGCCAGGTATCGGTCTAAAAGCCGAGGTATGTCTTGATTATTATTCATTTTATATTACCTCCTTGTTGTGTAATTCGTATGAATTGGTTTCTTACGGTTGTACGTGCCCGCGAGAGATTCTTGCGTAGGTTTACCGCTGTGCATCCTGTAATCTGCATTATCTCTTCGGTGGTATAGCCTTCTATCTCTTTCATTCTGAAGAGTCGTTGCTGTAGTGGTGGCAAAATGTCTACAATGTGGCGTATCAGACTTATTTGGTCGCATACTTCTACCCGCAGATCTTCTTTTCCCGTATCATCGGCGGCAGAGAGTCGACAACTATGGCTATCATGCCTACAATTGTCGTAAAACCTGTTGCGCAACATGGTTGAGGCCAGGGCCATAAGATTGCTACCTGCCTCTAAATGCTGATGCATATCCCAAAGACGCAGCATAGTTTCCTGCGTAAGATCTTCAGCATCGTCGGCATTCGCTGCCAGGCGGTTGGCGTAGCGCATCATGTCGGCGCGCATAGGTATTACCGTATTATAGAACTCTTCTTCTGTCATTTACTTACACAAAAGTAACGTATGAAAAGCCAAAATGTGACATCAGAAATGTATTTTTTATGCGCACAAATAATTTTGGGGCAGTTCTGTCAATACTTTTTTGCACAATTTTACCATTGCTTTAGTATATTTTCCCTATATTTGCAAAAGCAATCGTAACCTACTGATATTTTCAATTCTACTCAACCTGATATCGTATGAAAAAGTTATTATT
>CAVHVH010000018.1:3498-21833 GCA_963639385.1 Oscillospiraceae bacterium | reverse complement strand
AAGAGAGTATTGTATATGGTTACCCTCATGCTACTCTCCTCTTCGTTTTGCTATGCTAAGAAAAAAAGCGAAGACATGGAGACAACACGCTTGAAGGACAAGATAGAAACCGTAATGCAGAAAGTAGACGCCCAGCCCGATTGGTTGTACTCGCGCCTGCAGATGTTTTGGTGCACCCATGCTACCGATGTATACTTCAACGGAGAAACATACAGTCATCCCGGAGGTGAGCGTGCGCCTGAGGCTACACCCAAGATGAATGGTACGCGTAGTACGGAGACAAATTTCTGTTTCCCAAAACTGGAAAATATAGTGCCTTACGATGACGACGAGCAGGGAAACGTTACGCTAATCAACAAGAAGACAGGCAAGACAGAGAAGACTTCGCCTGCCAAAACCGGATGCTGTATAGCCAGCGTCAACCGCCACATCATGGGCATTGCACGCGATGCGGCACGCATATACGCCGCCACGGGCGACATGCGCTATGGCAAAATGGCAGCCAAGGTATTTGATGTATATATGAAGGGCATTGCCTACCGCAATACCCCCATCGACTTGAACCACGGCCACCAGCAGACTCTTGTGGGCCTTACAACATTCGAGGTGATACACGAGGACATCATTAACGAACTTACCGAGATGTATCCGCTCATAAAGAATTTGGTTAAAAGCGACCAACCTATTATAGAAACTGGCTTTAAGAAATGGGCCGAAAATATCATTGCAAACGGTGTTCCGCACAACAACTGGAACCTTTTCCAGGCTGCCTTTATAGTAAAGATAGCTCTGGTTCTGCAAGACAATAAAGCTTATGCCGATGGCAAGGGACGCCAGTATTATATAGATTATGTAGTAAACCAAAACAGCATACGCCAGTGGAGTCTGAACAAGCTCATAGATTTTGGCATCGACCCAAAATCCTATACTTGGTACGAGTCGCCAGGCTACAGCACAACGGTGGTAAGCGAAATATGCGACTTTGCCAATATGCTGGACGAGAAGACGGGCATTGATTTCTTTGCCAAGCGCCCTATACTTATAGATGCCGTAAAGGCCCAAGCAGAGTATCTATTCCCTAATCGTATGATAGCCGGCTTTGGCGACACTCACCCCTCGTATCTCAGTCAGAAGTCGATAGACAATCTACTGAAGTATGCTACGCGCCACAAGAATAAGACACTTACAACCAGCATGAATGCACTGAAGTTGGCCGTGCAAGCACAGGCTTCAGTAACAGATGTAGAGCAATATACTAGTCAGATATTCTATGCTCCCAACGTATCGTGGCTTGCCATGCGCACGGGTATGGACCGTCAGCACGATATTATGGCTTCACTCAACGCCAGTTTGGGCAACCACCAGCACGCCAACGGAATATCATTAGAACTATATGGAAAGGGTTATGTATTAGGGCCCGATGCCGGTATAGGCAAGTATCTTTACAGCGGTTTCGACTATCTGGAATATTACTCACAGATGCCTGCCCACAACACGGTGGTAGTAGATGGTGTATCAAGCTATCCTACAATGATGTCGCAACATGCCTTTAAGGTTGTATGCTCATATCCAGAGGTTACTGCCACAAAACCCTCAAGCAACAAGCTCTCTTGCCGTAAAGAAGATATGACCTATGCTTCGGTAAGCTTTGTAGAACCTGAGACGCAGTCAGAGCAGCTACGCACTACGGCTGTTGTAAAGACATCTGACAAGGGTGGGTTCTATATAGACGTTTTCCGCAGCCGAAAGAAGGAAGGTGGCGACAAATTCCACGATTATTTCTACCACAACCTTGGACAGACAATGAGTATAGTAGATGCTGCAAACGGAAAGCCATTACAGATGTCGGCCACCGAAGAATTGGCCTTTGCTGGCGGTCATCTCAACGCTTATTCCTATTTATATAATAAGGAAAACGCAGCAATGCAGGGTGCGGTAAAGGCACAGTTTGTAACCAAGATAGACGACAACAAGGTGGTTGAAGCCATGGATGGCCAGCACGAAATAACAATGACTATGTGGATGAAGAGCGATACCAACCGTACTATATTCAAGGCGCTCTCTCCGGCCAACCTTGAATACGAGCGTATGCCCAACCAACCCTACAAAATAGAAAACCAGCCGGTGCTTACATTCGTGGCTCGCCAGCGAGGAGAGGCGTGGACACATCCTTTCGTATGTGTGTATGAGCCCAGTTCAGATACCGAACCTGGCGATATAGCCTCGGTAGATTACTTTGAACCTGCAGACCGTGGTGCCGTAGGAATAATTGTAAAACTGAAAGACGGATCGGTACGGAAATTTGTATGTTCAGAGAACGGCAAAGTAGAAATGGATAAATGAAAAAGAAAGTTGCTATAACAAATATGTCCATCAACAGAAGTATATTATTAGTATTGTTGTTGATGTTGGGCCTTACATCGCATGCACAACAGGTATTGCAATCGCCAGACGGCAAACTCAACTTCGTATTCGAGAAGAACAACGGCAGACTTACCTATAGCCTTGACTATGCCGGACGGCCAGTTGTAGAACGTGGCGAATTGGGGGTGAACATTGACAACCACTTGGTAGAACAAGCTATGGGTATACCCGTAGATACCAGTAAGGTATGGACAAACGGCATGGAGATAATAGGCGTAGACCGGAAGACTGAGGACAATACCTGGCAGCCCATCTATGGCGAATATGCACAGATACGCGACCATTACAACGAGATGACCATACACCTTATGAAAGGTGGCAACCATGACAATAGCAACAATGGCTACGACAAGCGCCAACAGTATTTCTTCGATATCATTGTACGTGCCTATAACGAAGGAGTTGCCGTACGCTATCATTTTCCTGAAGCCACAAATGGCTTGTTTATGCATATCACCGGCGACCTAACTTCTTTTCGTTTCGCCCCAGGCGCAGAGGCTTGGCATTTTGCTTGGGCACAGGCACCGTCAACAAAAGTAAAACTCAAGAAAAGCGAGAAAGTTTGGAAAGAAGAGGCAGAACGCCCACTCACCATACACTTGGCAAACGGACTTTATGCCGCGGTTGGCGAAGCCGCCTTGGTAGATTTCGTGAGAGGTAAGCTAAAACTAAAAGCCGACAATGAGTTACAGATATCCCTGTTCCAGTCGGCCGACATAATAACCGCCTATGATATGCCTTGGCGGTATATTATGGTGGGCGAAAAGGCCGTAGACTTAATCAACAACAAGCAGATGGTGCTTAACCTAAATGCCCCCAACCAAATAGCCGATGCCAAAGAATGGGTTCGCCCGGGCAAGGCGTTCAGAGTATGCCGACTTGACATGAAGAGCGCTATAAAGGCAGTGGATTTCTGTGTAGACCGGGGCTTGCAGTATATAGAACTTGATGCAGGGTGGTATGGACCGGAGATGAGCATGGCTTCTTCAGCTTTGAAAGTTGCAGAGAACCGCGACTTCGACATGCCCACACTCTGCGCTTATGCCAAGAGCAAGGGTATAGGCGTATGGGTGTATGTAAATCAACGAGCGCTTTATCAAGAGCTTGACCAAATACTTCCGCTTTATGCTAAATGGGGGATAAGCGGCATAAAATTCGGTTTTGTACAGATAGGTTCGCAAGAGTGGACCACCTGGCTTCACAACGCCGTAAAAAAATGTGCTAACTATCGTATACTTGTTGATATCCACGACGAATATCGCCCTACGGGATGGAGTCGCACTTATCCCAATCTTTTGACCCAAGAGGGTGTTGGCGGCAACGAAGAAATGCCTAACGCCGAACATAACACCGTGCTACCGTTTACAAGGTTTTTGTGCGGTCCGGCCGATTACACGCCATGCTACTTTAATGGCAGGGTAAAGAATACCAAGGCCCACCAACTGGCCATGCCCGTAGTATATTACAGTCCGCTTACATTTCTTTATTGGTACGACCACCCAGAAGCGTATAAGGGAGAAAAAGAACTGGACTTTTGGAAATACTGCCCTACAGTTTGGGATGAGAGTAAGGCCTTGCAGGGAGAGATAGGAGAATATATAGTCCAGGCTCGCCGTTCGGGCAATGATTGGTTTGTAGGCGCCATGAATGGTTTGCAAATACGTGACATCTCCATAAACACCGCCGATTTTCTCAAAAAAGGTCAAAAATATCGTGTTGAGATATATAACGACGACCCAATATTAGATTCACGCACCAAAGTATCATCTACCGAGATAACGGTCAAAGCCGGAAAGACCATCAAGTTACATTTGCAAGCTTCTGGTGGAGCAGCCCTTCGTTTTGTGGCAATAAAATAAAAATATAGGGTGGTAATTTATAGAGCCACCCTTTTCTTGCAAGTTACAATTTGTTGTCGTATCTTTGCATCCATAAGTTATATCACCTTAAAAAATATACTTATGAAACCAAGGATAGGGGGCAAAGCTAAATTTGGATTCTTACCATATATATTATTGTTGCTTACTCTGATAAGTCATGTCGATTGCCGTGCCGACATAATTAGAACAGAGCGTTTTCATTATATTACGAAAGAAGACGGACTTACGGGCGAGTCGGTAGCATCTATAATGGTAGATATCAACAACCGTGTATGGTTGGCCACTAACGACGGCGTAACTATGTACAACGGCAAGCAACTGTCGGCTTTCCGTTTTTCTCGCACAGGCAGTCATCCCAACTATGTTTACGATATATGCCAAGGCTCTGATCAGACCATTTACGCTGTATCAGGCCAGGGTGTGTTTGCCTTGCGCAAGGGTGATAGCGAATTCAGACTTATCCTAGAAGAATTACCCAAGGCAGAGGCCGTATTCGAGCAGGGCGGAACACTATATGTAGGTAATCGTGAAGGATTATATGTGTACAACGGACACAAAACGAAACTTATTACGGTAGGCTCGTCGCCGATGGGCATAGAAAATAGTGTACGCGACATCACTGCAGATGGCAAAGGTAATATATGGTTTGCCACTCGCTATGCAGTAAACTGCTACCGCCCGACAATAGGCACTTTCCGTTCTTATAACGTAGCCAAATATATGCCCGAGGGTGCGGCTTTAAGTCATTTTGCTTTCTGTGGCAATCTGCTCTATATAGGAACCAAAAACAACGGACTCTTTGTGTATAATCTGCAAACAGGCAAGTTGACACCTGTCAAAGGTATAGGCAATATAATTACATCAGTCTATGCCAACAGTCGCGGTGAGGTGTGCGTAAGTTGCGACGGCATGGGAGCTTCGCTTATTGACGGCAAGACGGCTGTGGTGAAAGAACGTTTCGGGGTAGATGCTGGCAACAACCACCAAATAGCAAGCGATGCCGTATACTGCTATATGCGTACTGGCAATGGAACTGACTGGATAGGTCTTTATCGCTATGGTGTAGCCCATACTTATTATAGTCAGCCACTGTTTCGCGTTTATACCATTGGCGATTTTTCTACCGAAGGCATGAATGTGCGCTCGTTCTATATCGGGAAAACAGAGAAAGTGCTTGGTACCGCCCATGGCGTGTATTTCGTCAACGAACACAACCGCACAGTACACTGTGTTACACCCGAGCAACTCGGCGGAGCACACATTATAACCAATATATATTTCTGGAATGACAAGTACTATATTGCCAGCTACGATGCCGGCGTGCGTGTAGTAGACCCGCACACCTTTGCAGTGACAACCATTGCTGATGCACCGTTGCTTGCAACTACTACAGCCAACACTTTCGCCACTGATAGCAATGGACGGTTGTGGATAGGTACGGCTGAAGGAGTGTTCGTACTTGACAAATCAGGGAGTATCAACCATTATACTGAGAATAATTCACGTCTTTGCCGCGGCGGTATAACAGGCATATATTTCGACAGCCGTGGCAACGGATGGTTAAGTTCTGAAGGGTTATCGCTCTATGTGGCCGGCACACGCACATTTGAGAGTTCTAACTTTCCAAAGAATTTCTTTAACGGCGAGAGTGGTTTGGGTATATCGCGCGGTCACGATGGCATGCTTCTCTTTAACCACCAAAACCACGTATTCTATAGTAATATATCCATGTCTAAATTTGGCGAAATGACTATTCCCGATGAGATTGTAGGCGGACAGAATTATGCCTTTCTCGATGATATGCGGGGCTATTACTGGTTTGCCACAGACAATGGACTTTTCAGAATTGATTATCAGCAAAGTCTGCTCCAGCACTTTGGCTATGACGAGGGATTGCGTTGCCAGTTTGTCAATGTAGAAGGTGTAAAGACCGATGCCAACGGAACGGTATGGGTAGGTACATCAAATGGACTGATGTATGTAGACTACAAAGCCATGCAAAAATGGCAGCACAATCGTGAATTTAGCACATTGCTGTACAATATTCGCAAAGGCGGCGACCTTACAACCTACGACGTGGAGAACGAAATCAATTCTGAACATCGTATCTACCTCTCATGGAACATTGTATCACAGAAACTCTCGTTCCGCGTAGTCTTGCTTGACTATGCACGCCAAAGCGGACGACTATACCAATGGCGTTTGGACAACAATGACAAATGGTACAGTGTGAACGATGCTACCGATATAGAATTAAAAGGGTTGTTGCCTGGAAGACACCACATACATGTGCGCCTTGCCGGAGCACCGGGCACTGAGGCCGTATATACCATTATAGTATTGCCATCGTTACTCGCCATCTTAGAGTGCGCACTCTTGATTATAGCTGGGGTTCTGCTATTGCTATGGTACCGATATCATAAGAACACGCGCATGCTGCTTCATGAACGCGACGAAATTGAAGGCGCACTCATAGAAGTAGAACAAGCGCAACAGAATGCAGAGATGCAGATACAACAACTTGGAGAGCATAACATAACCGCTGATCAGACGGCACAACCAGCCACACAGACTACCGACGTACAGCCGGTAAAATACTCAAAGGTACGCATAGACACGGCCGAATGTGCCGATATTGTGGCGCGCATGAAAGCGTACATCGAGGAAAAACGCCCATTCACCAATCCCGAACTTAAGATGAGCGATATTGCCGATGTACTGCACTTGTCGTCGAGCCGACTGTCTCAAATATTCAGCCTATATTTGGGCGAAAACTACTACGAATTTATCAACGGTTACCGTCTACGCGAATTCAAACGACTAATTGCCGAGGGTGCATACCATAAGTTTACGCTTACGGCTCTCAGCGAACAATGTGGCTTCAAGAAGTCGAGTTTCTTCAGTACATTCCGTCGTGTAGAAGGTATGACTCCTACCGAATATTTAAAGAAGCAGAATATAAAACTTTGAGAAAAGAGTAGATCGCAGAACTACTCAAATACAGGAACCAGTATCGTCAAGTTACGCTACTAAAGAGGCATAACTTGACGATATTTTTTATTGCAGTTTAAGATATAGCAAATTTGTCTAATTTAGATAAACTTTTGACAAATTATTGTTTTTCAAAGTGTTGTATAAAATGGACAATTAGAAAAATCAGTTGGCTTTAGTATTGTTCATTTTTCTTAATCAACACAAAAATCAGTTTTATATTTGCAATTACAAGCCAAACAATTGCGCATTACCAAGAGTAATACATTTCGTACAAGGCGAGAATTTTGCTCATAATATGCGCCGGCCTAAAACCAAAAATATAAAAACCTAATAATATGCAAACAGGCAACACTCAACAGAACCGCGAGGTCGTGGCATCTATCTACAAGCGATATTATGCCGACCTAAAGATGTATCTTCTGAGCTATACTCACGATGTGATGGCAGCCGAGGATATGTTGCAAGATCTTTTCATTAAGGTGATGTCTCTTGACGTCATCACCATAGAAACCGCCAAGAATCTTCTTCTTGTTATGGCCAAGCGTATGATTATCGATGATGCCCGCCATAAGGCTTTTGTGCGCGAGAGCAGTCATGACATAGCTTCTTGGATGAATTTAAGTTTCGAACAGTCGCCAGCTGTGCGCATCGAGGCAAGAGATATGCTCTCGTTCGAAAGCCTCAGACTGGCAGAGATGCCCAAGAAACGTGCCAATATATATAAGATGTATAAGCACGACGAAATTTCAGCCGATGAGATAGCACAAAGACTCAATCTAAGCAAGCGCACCGTTGAGACACATATCTATCTGTCTACAAAAGAAATGAAAGAATATTTGCGCAAAATAGTATAATTTTGCAAAGAAATAAGTATAAACTTAATAACAATATTAAAAACCTTATGAAACATAGCTTTTTCAGTATGTGCATGCTTGCAGGTATGGCTATGCCCTGTCAGATGGCAATGGCTATAGACGGGCAAAACATTGCCACACACATGCAACAGCAGCAACAGTTTGAGGTAAAAGGAACTGTAGTAGACAATACAGGCGAACCGCTCATAGGTGTGTCTGTACAAATTGTTGGCAAACAAGGCGGTGTTGTAACCGATATAGACGGTCACTATACCATTAAGGTAGAACGCGGCCAACAACTCAAGTTCTCATATGTAGGATTTGCAGAGCAAATATTGACAGTCCAAAAATCTGTGATGAACGTAACTTTGGGCGAAGACAAGCAAACTCTGCAAGAAGTAGTGGTTGTAGGCTACGGTGTACAGAAAAAAGAGTCGCTGACAGGTGCCGTTACAGTAGTCGACTCAAAGGCATTTCAAGAGAAAGGCGGACTGGCCTCGCCATTACAGGCATTGCAGGGTCAGGTGCCGGGCGTAATGATATCCCGTTCATCATCAGCTCCAGGCGATGAGAGTTGGGCGTTGAGTCTTCGCGGATCATCGTCAATGAACTCTACCGAGCCTCTTGTAATTATTGATGGCGTGGCAGCAAACAGCGTAAGCGAAATGCGCCTGTTAAACCCCGATGATATTGAGTCAATCAACTTCCTTAAGGACGGTTCTGCTGCTATCTATGGTTCGCGTGCTGCCGGTGGTGTAGTGCTTATCACTACCAAGAAAGGCAAGGAAGGCAGATTGCAAATAAACTACAGCGGCAGTGCTACACTCAAGACTGTAGGTCTTATGCCCGAGCTTTGCAATATTGACCAGTGGGCCGACGGTGTACAGGCTGCTCTGCGTAATGATAATAATACAAGCAACGTATGGTATACTTATGCCGAACTTGCCAAGAAGTACAAAGGCAGTTATATAGACCTTGAGAATACCGCCAACCCGTTTGGCCAATCGGCTTTCACCGATGTAAAAGACTTTGTATTCGACAACGATGTTGACTGGCTCGGCTCGCTCTTCGGTTCTACATGGAGCACTAATCACAGCCTCTCGCTTGCAGGCGGTACCGACAAGAGCGCCTATCGTGTTTCGGGCAGTTTCCTCTATGACGGTTCTACGCTCCAGTATGGCAACAACAATAACAAGCGTTACAATATACGTTGGAACTATAGTAACAAGCTCAACCGCATATTCACCCTTGAGAGCAGTATTGCTTACAGCCGTCAGGAACAAGTAGCTCCTACTCTTGTTAGTGCAGCCCTTACTACATCTATGCCAATGCCTGGTCTGCCCATGCGTACCATGGACGGCCGCCCCTATGCTTGGGGTACATGGGGCTCACCTCTTGCAAAGGTTGAACAGGGTGGCGACAACAAGCTCTCTGTACGCTCGCTCAACATTAGCGAGACTCTGAAAGCGAAGATTACCGACTGGCTCGATGCCAACGTCAATGTAGGTTACAATACCAGCGAGGCTCGCCGTCGGACTATTCAGAATTCTATAACCTATTATAATTATACTGGCACCACACAGACATTGGAAGACCCCACGCAAGCTAAGTCATACTTCAAACAGACTTCTTCGCGTACCGATTTCTATAGCGTATCAGGATTTTTGAACGCCCACAAGACATTCGCCAAAAAGCACAACACCAGTATGACTTTGGGTGCTCAGTATGAATTGAAAGATACCGAGATGTTCGGTGTAAGCTACACCGATATACTCGATGGACTTGATGTTATCAATGGTAACGGAACTCTAACGCTTACGGGCGATGAGAAGAACACTTACCGCAATGCCATCCTTTCTTATTTTGGCCGTTTGAACTACGATTTCGACTCTAAGTACCTCTTTGAATTCAATGGCCGTTACGATGGTAGCTCTAAATTCCTTCCGCAGAATCGCTGGGCTTTCTTCTGGGGCGCATCAGCAGGATGGCGCATCAATCAAGAGAGTTTCCTCAAGGATGTAGAATGGATAAGCAACCTCAAACTGCGTGCATCTTATGCAGAGATGGGTTCACAGAGCGGTATCGACAATTACGATGGTTACCAGTTCTACAACCTCCATACTCTTAGCGGAGCCTATGTGGGTAGCGACAAGCTTACCTATATTGCCACCAATGGCAAGTTTGCTTCTACCACGCGCCAGTGGGAACGCATCAAAAATTACAATGTAGCCCTTGACTTCGGTTTCTTTGGCAATCACCTCACGGGTACGGTCGAGGCTTTCTTGAAGAAGAACGACAATATGCTTGTTGCCATAACCTATCCTGCAATTCTTGGCGACGCTGCTCCAACAGCCAACTCTGGTAAGTTCAAGGACTGGGGATTTGAAGGTAGTATCAACTATAACGGCAAAATAGGACAAGTAGACTACCACGTAGGCGGTAACATCACTTTTGCCCGTAACGAACTTACCGACTACGGAGGCACATCTGTTCTCAAATCAGGTTACACCAGCACACAACAAGGATATTCGCTCAATTCAATCTTTGGAATGCGCTATGGCGGCAAGATACAGAACGAGGAACAGCTCAAGGCCTACATCGCCAAGTACTATCCCAATAACGGAATAGGTATGCCGAGCAACCTGCGCGTAGGCGACAATATGTTCTGCGATGAGAATGGCGATGGTGTACTTGACTATCGCGACTATATCTATCTTGGCAGTGATACGCCAGAAATATCCTACTCGTTTAACGCTGGTGCTTCGTGGAAGGGATTCGATTTCAACATCGTATTCCAGGGCTCTGCCAACCGCTTTGTCTATCGTGGCATTGACTCATGGACAGTTCCGTTCCGCTCGCTCTATACCAATACTACCACTTCAAGCATAGGCAACACATGGAGTGTTGACAATCCTAACGCTTATTATGCGCCCTATACCACCGACGCCAATATTATAAGTTACAATTATCAGGCATCGTCGCTTACCGCCCAAGATGGCCGTTATATCCGATTGAAGAATCTTACCATTGGCTACAACCTGCCTGCAACAGTTCTCAAGAAGATTGGCGTTATCAATGCCGCAAGAATTTACTTTACTGGTGAAGACCTTTGGGAGAGTACCCGAATTTCTGACGGATGGGATCCCGAGGCCAAACGCACCGCAACAGGCACACAGCGTTATCCGTTTACGCGTAACTTTACGTTCGGTATGAACCTTACGTTCTAACGAGTTAAGTGTGTTGAATGTTAATATCTAATTTATAAGCATCATAATTATGAAATCATATATAAAGTCAATAAAACTTGCGTGCATGGGTTTGACCAGCTTGGTAATGGTTAGCTGCCTTGACTTCTCGCCCGAGTCGCAGATGAACGATGATGGAGTATGGTCAAAGGCCAGCAACTTCCAGCTCTTCGCCAATCAGTTCTATAGCTATACACACGATATACAGAGTGGAGAGTCTTACCAGTATGCCGTTAGCGATGGTCCTCATAGCGACACCCGTAGCGACCTAATAGCTGGTGCCAATGTTAATGTCTACAGCCAGGGTACCAACACCATACCCCAGCAAGACAAGAACTATACTGCTCTTTATACTCACATCTACTACACCAATCTTCTGTTGAAGAAGGCTGAAGCTTTCTCTAACCCATCGGCCATAGCAGTACCCGTGGCAGAGGCAAAGTTCTTCCGCGCCTATTGCTACTTTGAACTAGTACAGCTCTACGGCAACACTATTCTTCTTACCGAGCCGGTTGAGATGACTTCACCTAAGATGAATGCCGAACGCGATGACCGTTCTTTGGTGATAGACCAATGTGTGAAAGACCTAAAAGAGGCTGCCGAGGGTCTACCTGAGACCACTACAGAGGCCGGCAAACTTACTAAAGATGCCGCCAATGCCATGCTGTCACGCGTAGCTCTGTTCGAGGCTACTTGGCAGAAATTCCACACAGGCGGAGCCGATGCAACTACCAATTCAGAACGGGTAACCTCGTTGCTCAACACCGCTAAGAGTGCTGCCAAGGCGGTTATAGAGGGTGGACGATGCAAACTCTTCTATAACGAAAAGTTGGGTACTGAGAGCTATCGCTATATGTTTATTCTGGAAGACGAGAAGTGCAATCCTGCCGGACTAACCACCAAGGACAATACTGAATATATTCTTGCCCGTCGTCACAAGAGTACCGATGGTGTAGGCCTCAATATTACAAAGGCATATCTTACCAATGCCATTTATCCTACGCGCAAGTTGGCCAACATGTATGTTTGCCAAAACGGATTGCCTATAACCTATAATGGCAAGACTAACGAACAGTTCAAGGGCTACGACCAGGCCACTTCTGAATACCAAAATCGTGACAACCGTATGCTTACCACCCTTGCTCCACGTGGTACAAAGGTGTGGGATAATACTGTAGGCCACTGCCGTACGGCTTGGGACGATACTGATCTCTCGCGTGCCAAGGAAGTGGGCGCTACTGCCAATAGTGGCTACCAAACTCACAAGTGGGCTGTTGAACGTCAGGTAGCCGACCGCTACGAGACTATGGATTTCCCTGTAATACGCTATGCCGAGGTACTGCTTAACTTTGCCGAAGCTATCTATGAACTGCAGGGACGTATTTCTGACTCTGACCTTGATAAGAGCCTTAATCTGGTACGCCTGCGTTCTAACCCCAATATGGTAAAACTGAGTAACGCTCTTGTTGAAAACAACGGCTTGAGCATGCGCGAGGAAATTCGCCGTGAGCGCACCGTAGAGCTTACCTTCGAGGGCTTCCGTATCGATGACCTTAAACGTTGGGCCACAGCTCCTGTAGAGATGCCACAAGATCAGCTTGGCGTAAAGTGGAAAGGCACACAGTTTGAATCTCTATGGGCCAATCAGAGTCGTCAGCTCAACAGCGAGGGTTGTATAATACTCTACGACAACCGCCAGTGGAATGACAAGCTCTATCTCTACCCGCTACCTTCTGACCAGCTCCAGCTCAATCCGAACCTTGGACAGAACCCAGGGTGGAAATAATGTTAAGTGTTAGTTAAGTTATACATTATATATCCAAAAAAGCAATAACTATGAAACTCAATAAAAACATATACGCTGCCATGACGGTGCTCGCCCTCTGCGGTGGTGCTCTCACTTCTTGCAGCGACAACAACGAGGGGGGCGACCTCTATCCGGCCGTCATTCCATCGTCGGTAGAATTCAGTCTGCCCGAAGCACAGCAGGCGCTTATTTACACCGACGCTACTGGCGCAACATGTCTTCCTATGGTCAAGGGTGAGTCGTTACAACTTACCTACACCATGGCTCCTGAAAACGTTACCTTTAGCGATGTGCAGTGGACATCGTCTAACACCAATTACGCTACCGTAACCAACGAAGGACTCGTCAACGCTGTTGGAGGCGATGGCTATTCCATTGTACAGGTGGCTCCCGTAGGACTGCACGAGGGAAGCGGCATCAATGCCAATATAAAGATTGTGGTTTCTTCTGAGATGCACAAGGCCACATCTATCGACATCTTCTCTACATCTACAGAAGTGTATGCTGGCGACACACTCCATTTCACGGCTTATATTGCCCCTGAGAATGCCACTTACAAGACCGTAAAATGGTCTGTCGACGACGAGTCGGCTGCCTCTATAGATCCCACAACGGGTATTCTTACTGCCAAGCAAGCCTCTGCCATCACTACCCCAGTTAAGGTTATGGCCTCAGCGCTCGACGGTTCAGGCATAGTTGCCGAGAAAACTATTAACGTGAAGAAGATTGTTACTCCCGAGAGTGTAACCATCGACCAAACTTACTCTACGGCTAATGGCTACGAGTGCGCCTTCAACGAGCAGTCGCTCAACCTTGGCTTTACTACCGTTCCGGCCGAATGTACTACATCGCTGCTTAAGTGGACATCTTCTGATGAATCTATAGCTACGGTAGATGCCGGTGTTGTAACATTCAAGGGCTTTGGCAAGGTTACCATCTCTGCGGCTACTCCCGACGGCAATACAAGCAGTATTGAACTGAACATTCCGTGCGGACTTATCCGTGAGACTTATCATAACCAGAACCACTACAGCTTCTACAATGCCAAGCAGAGTGGCAACGGCACATCAAGCTCACACGTATGGCACGATGGCTATATCACCATCACCACTTACACCCAAAATGCTACCAAGCAGCGCGGCGACCTAAAGTGGTGGGATTCGCCTGCTACCTTCCATGCTGGCAATTATCCAGTTATTGCCATCAAGATGGACGAAGTGAAAGAAATAGAAAGCGGCATCACGGCTCGTAACATAACATTCGACCTTGTAGGAAAGAGCGAAAGCGGCAAAGACTACAAGAACCTGGGTGGTAACAACAACAAATACTCAAGCGACTACAAGTGCTCTGACGGCAGTCACGTATTTGTGTACGATATGAGCAAACTCGCATTTGTTACTGGCGGCCTGGCTCCTACCAACGAGTCGATTACCTTTAGCACTTTCAACCTGAAGGTTGCCGACATTGCCACTGTTACTCATCAGATACAGTATAACGTTTACTGGTTGCAGAGCTTCAAGAGTATCGCTGACATGGAGAAATATCTGAAGACTGTTGACGGAGTAACTTTCGAAACAAAATAATATACTTACAGGATGGGGAGGCCCAATAGCCTCCCGCCTGTTACGTATCACTCCGTTTCAATCCGTATTCCTAATAAAAAGAGAATAATTACCAATATGAAAAAGAAATCACTTATCATAGCAGGCTTGGCGCTAATCATGTTGCTGCCTGCCTCATGCCGCGAAAACGAGTTCGGCACCGTAGACCTTACATTGCCTGACACTCCCTCTGAACCGGATGTTAATGCGCAGTACACATACAACCACCCATGCGCCATGTATACCGCAGCCGATTTTTCGCGTGTAAAGGAAGAACTTTCCACTGGCTCCCTAACCGAAGTTACACAGGCTTTTGCCGCCTTGAAAGCCAGTCCGTATTCAAGTCTTACCTACGAACCTGAGCCCCAGGAACTTATTGTGCGTGGCGACCCTACTGGCACTGGTGTTGCCAAAGAGAACTACGCATACGCTATGCGCGATGCCGCCGCTGCCTATCAGACGGCCTTGCTATGGAAACTTACTGACAACGAAGCGTATGCGCAGAAGTCGGTAGAGATACTCAAGGCCTGGGCCGCCAAATGTAAAGGTATTACTTCTAACGATGCCAACCAGGTACTTGCTGCCGGATGCCAGGGCTATACTTTTGCCTGTGCTGCCGAGATAATGCTAACTTACAGCGGATGGGCCAAGGCCGACCAAGACGTATTCAAGCAGTGGATGGTCAACGTGTTTGCCAAGAAGAACAAGGACTTTCTTGACAAACATGCTGGTTCTAATGTCTGCGACCTGCACTATTGGAGCAACTGGGACCTTGTAAATATGTGCTCTTATCTTGCCATTGGCATACTTACCGAGGATAACGACATGGTAAACTACGTTGTCAACTACTTCTACAAGGGTTCGGGCAACGGTTGCATAAAGAATCTTATCAATGGCGACTTGCTCAGCGATCCACTCGGCTCGGGCGAAATGTTAGGACAAGACCAGGAGAGCGGCCGCGATCAGGGACACGCCCAAATGTCGGCCGTAGTGGCTGCCAACCTTGCTCAAATAGCCTATTCGCTCTATGAGCAGAACAAGCTCAATGCCGATGCAGCTAAGCTCGACTTCTTTGCCGCCAACGACAATGCGCTGATGAAGCTTGGCGAGTACGTAGCTCTCAGCAATCTACGCAACGGCACTGACAATGCCAACCAGTCAGGACAGTGGCTTGTCAATGCATCGAACATGCCGTTCAACAAGTACGTGTACTGTACCGGTTGTACATGTCGCGACCAAAACCATGGCGCTACTCATACGGCTCTTGCCGACGATTCAGGTCGCGGTGCGGTACGTCCAGGTTGGGAAATCTACTATAACCACTACGCCAAGGTAAAGGGGCTTGCTTCTGGTTATATCTATGCCAAGCAGATGGCCGATAAGATGCGTCCCGAATGTGGCCCTGGCGACAGTCGCTACGGCAGCAATTCAGGTGCTTTTGACCAGCTGGGTTGGGGTACGCTGATGCTATACAGATAAGGCGATATTTATTAGAACCGTTCTATACCAATAACTGCAACAACCGTAAAGAGGCATACACTCGTTAGGTTGTTGCAGTTTTTTTTAGAACCACCGTTAAGTATTAAATACTCTTTGTACGTACTATATAGAAAAACTAATAATTTAAACTATTATGAATAAAACTCTACTTCATTACATGCTTGGCGTACTATTCGCCATGTTCACTATCCCGGTTTTGGCTCAGGAAGAAAGCGTAGTTTTGTCGGTAACAAGCGATGTAAGCCTTCGCAGCGACAATGCAGACAAGACCAATTCTACCGCCAATGCTCTTGAAATGTACACTGTTCGCAATAATGGTGAGATTACCAAAGATTTTGTGGGACTTATGTCGTTTACATTGCCTGAGAAGAAGGGATATACCATTAAAAAGGCTACCCTTCGTCTTACCACTGAGCGTGCTAAAGGTACTATGGTTATATATGCTTTAGGTGCCGATGTAAGCGATGCTGACACCTATAACACTCAGAAAGATAATATTGCTGCTGCACGTACCACATCAGCTTTGGCCGTGCTAGCACTCAAGGGTACTAAAAATAAGGCCGTTTTTGATGCCGGCGCATCTTCTAATATAGATGATTGGCAGAATTTTATAGACCTTACTGACTATGTAAAGAGTATAGGCAATGGTAATGTAAACTTGCTCCTTGCCAATAATGCGGAATCAACCGCAACAGATATTCGAGTATATAGTAGCGATGCTGAAGATGTAACAAACGAGAAAACTGAACCGAACTTCACATTTGAGGCCAAGGATCTCTATCCACAACTCACCGTGGTGTATGAGAAAGATGCTGCCTACAAGTCTAACACATCTACTTCTGTAGCCGACACATGGATACGTCAAGGCAATTCTACAAAGCACGGAACAGAGACGACAATGGAACTTTGCTCGTACACAAATGAATCTGATGCTACAAAAAACAAGGCTTTTTATGGTCTTATGGCATTCACAGTTCCAGAAGATGTTGCTTATGACAACTATGTGGTTAAGAGCGCCCAGCTCCGCCTCGTTTCAGAGCGTGTAAAAGGAGAACGTGGCATAAGTCTTTACGGTTATGGCACTTTTGAAGAGAATACTATATATGCTAATGAGGAGTCCAATGTAACCGCAGCCATCAATGACAACAATCTTGTAGTATCGTTCAAAGCAAAAGGTGCGTCTAAGTCAATGGGCGGTGATGCGCTGGATGAAGCATACAAAACCGTTGATGCCTGGACTAACTATGTAGACATTACCAATTATGTAAAGACACTGTCAGACAATTCTGTTTCTTTGCTCTTTGTAAAGGACGAAAGCGCCGAGTCTACAAAATTCTACACCCGCGAACAGACTACAGATGTAGTAAACAAAACAGATAATAGTGTAACGTTTGCTGCTGCCGACTTGCAGCCACAACTCACAGTTGACTATACGCTGGCCACCTACACGCTCAATGTAACCGATGCCGGTGCAGCCACAATGGTACTGCCTTACGAAACGCAGATTCCAACCGATGTAAAGGCATACACCCTTACCTATACATCGGGCAACAAGGCCGTTGCTACCGAACTTAAAGACGTTATTCCGGCCAACACTCCGGTACTGATAAACGCCAACGAGGGTAAGTACGAATTCCAAGCTACCACCACACGCACAAAGAAAACTGACAGTCCTGCAAGCGGCTGCCTCTATGGCACATGGGAAAGCCAGGAAGCTCCTGTAGGTTCTTATGTACTGCAGAACCAGAGCGGTACAGTGGCCTTCTACCGCGTAGCCACTACCGGCATAAAACTTTCTGCTAACCAGGCTTATCTACTCGCCTCTGGAGCACAGGGCGCCAACATAATGAATGTATCGTATGGCGACACTACAGGCATTAATGACATTGAAAATGCAACCGACAATACTGCTAATCGCAGTGCCGTGTACACTATCGACGGTAAGAAAGCCGACCGCAACCACCTTACCAAGGGACAGGTATATGTAACTAACGGCAAGGCATTCGTTGTCAAATAAATAACAAGTAGAA
>CAVHVH010000018.1:0-3488 GCA_963639385.1 Oscillospiraceae bacterium | reverse complement strand
AAAGATTTATATACGTCCACAAAGTAAGACTGTAAAGATAGAATGCCAGCATATACTTGCCGGTAGCGTTACGGGAACTGACGTAAGCGACACCAACGCCGATGGTAACAAGCCAGTACTTGTAGGCCGCGACGACCGCACAGAAATGGTTGATTTGGATGATGGCGATGTTGGAAATGGCATTCAGCCACTTTGGTAAGGGGGTGTTTATTTATAAAACCTTCCCAAAATATGAATAGAACAACCTGGAGATGATGAAAATCATAATGAGAACATTTGTATTATTGCTTTTGGCATTGCTGTCTGTTATAGACAGCAATGCCAAAGTTGTTTTGACAGCTACCAACCCTTCACAGTTGCAGCGTCAAGAAGTGGTGGCATGGAATGCTAATGATGTATGGCGCAAGCTGGGTGTACATCAGGGCAGCGACCTCATCGTAAAAAATCCCTATGGGCAAACCGTTATGTATCAGATTACGCACGACAACAGACTATTGCTCGACGTATCGGTAAGACCGGGCGGCACGGCTACATTCACCGTTGAAGCGGGAAACCGCTCTGATTTTAAGTCATATGTATCGGGCAAGTACTACGCATGGCGTTTGGACGACATTACATGGGAGAACGACATTGCCGCCTACCGCGTTTACGGGCCAGCTCTCCAGCGCTCGGGCGAACAAGCCTATGGTATAGACGTATGGCTGAAGAGCACACGTGAACTGGATGTAGACCATCGATATAGTGTAACATGGCAGTCTAACATAGACAAGGCTTTCTTCCGCAGTATAGGCAATCAAGAGGGCGTTGATTTTGTTGACCGCGCCACCTCGTTTCATCTCGACCACGGAGAAGGACTCGACTGCTACAATGTAGGTCCCAGTTTGGGTTGCGGCACACCGGCCGTAGTATTGGGCGACTCTATTGTTATGCCCTATTGTTACAAGGACTACAAGATACTTGACAATGGTCCGCTTGAATTTACCTTGGAACTTACTTATCCTACGGTGAAAATTGACGGGCAAGATGTTACCGAACACCGCATTATATCGCTTGCTAAGGGCTCTAACTTCAATCGTATGACGGTATGGTACGACGGACTTAACAAACCTATGGACATAGCCGGAGGCTTTGTGGTACATACCAGCGACCCAAAAGACCTTACACTCGGCAAGACATATATTGCTTATAACGACCCTACCGATTCGGCCGAAAAACACAACTTTCAGATATATGTAGCTGCCGTATTCCCCGACGGTGATGTGCAGACACGCCTGGTAAAGGACAAGTGGCACCATGCCCAGGGCATATATGGCAATGCCGTAGGCGTGAAGCGTGGTGTAAAATCGAGTCAAAAGTTTACCTATTGGTTTGGGGCATCATGGTGCCAAAGCGGCACACTCGACAGCGACTTTTGGAAAATGCAGATACTTAAATTTGTGGAAAACCAGAAGGCACCAATAAAAACCGAAGTATTGCAGTAATGGCAACTTGCTTTGAAGTCTTCTTTTGAGAATATAACAATTGATTAGAACCACTTTCAACTCTTTAATAATGAAAACAATAACACAGATGCTCACCCTTGCAGTTGCCACCATTGGCATAAGCGCAACAACAGGCGTACAGGCGCAGACTCTTGATGTAGACCGGCAGTTAGACTACTGCCATAAACAAGTAAACCGTGCCTTGGCAGAGTTGCGACAGAGCAACGGGACGTACAATTTTACTATGGAGCCCCGTAATATCCTCAATGGCGACAAACAGAAGGGGTGGAACTGTCGCCCGGCAAAGGCCGAAGAATGGTGCGACGGTTTCTGGCCAGGCATACTGTGGATGGACTATCTCAACACCGGCGATAGCACCGTGCGCCGTGCAGCCGAGGGATACACCGGAGCGCTTCGCAATATAGCCTACCGCCCAGCCTACGACCACGACATAGGTTTCCTTATGTTCTGTTCTTTCGGCAAGGGGTACGAGGCCACCCACTCGCAAGCGTATAAGAATGTAATTCTTGCCTCGGCCGACTCGCTGGTCACACTCTTCAATCCTATTGTGGGCACTATCCTTAGTTGGCCGCGCGAGGTAAAGCCACGCAACTGGCCCCATAACACTATTATGGACAACATGATGAACCTTGACATAATGTTTTGGACAGCCAAAAACGGTGGCAACAAGCTACTTTACGATTTGGCCGTAACACACGCCAAGACAACCATGCTTAACCATTTCCGACCTGATGGTAGTTGCTATCATGTAGCAGTATACGATACCATTAGTGGCAATTTTATCAAAGGAGTTACTCACCAGGGATATGCTGACAGTTCTATGTGGTCGCGCGGACAGTCATGGGCCATCTATGGTTACACTATGGTCTACCGCTATACCCACAATAAAGCGTTCCTTGATTTTGCACAGAAGGTTACTGATATTTATATAAAACGACTAAAAGAGACCAGCGATGACCTTATACCTCTATGGGATATGGACGACCCGCGCGGACTAAAGGCACCGAAGGATGCAAGCGCTGCATGCGTGGTTGCCGATGCACTACTCGAACTCCAACAGTATGTAGACAGTACGAAAAGCAAAGAGTATAAGCAGATAGCCTTAGAAATGTTGGCTCAACTAAGCACATCAAAGTATCAAAGCGGAAAGAAGAATGTGGCATTCCTTATGCACAGCACGGGGCACCATCCTGCTGGCAGCGAGATAGATGCCAGCATAATATACGCTGATTATTATTATTTAGAGGCTCTTATGCGGGCTAAGAAGCTGACTCAAACTAGATAAACTTTTAAGGGTGGTTCTACATTTTTTCAGAACCGCCCTTAAAAAGTATCAAATTGTAAGCACTTTTTCTAAGCGTTTAGATTGTTTAACAAATAGCATAAGAAAATAGTTAACAAGTGTTATAAAAGTGCCCGTTTTCGACCCATTTTTTGCGATAAAAAGTGCGAAAGTTTTGGCCAAAAATAGCCTATTTTAGGGTTATTTTGGAGTTCTGGGCAGATGTGGATGGAGTCAAAAACTATAATTTTTGACCACCAAATGCGAATATTTGGCAAATTTAACGGCTTTTAACACAACTCCCGCTATAAATCTTGACAAACGAACTATAATTTTTGAGAACCTAAAGACCATCATTAGCGGCGTAAAGGATAACTCTAGCTTCGTAAACCATAACTTTATGATAAAAATAAGCATCACGAGAATCGCGCCGATTTCACCGGCGACCCTTTTGCTTGCAAAAACCGCCCTTAATTTCGCCTTTTCATTAAGAAAGTTTAACGTATCATTTTGTAAGCGGTGGCTTTTAGAAGCAAGTGCTTTCATAAATTGAACTTGCAGTAGGTGAAAAGGATGTATAATTGAGTATATGACCAATTAGTGCTCCAATATTAATACTGTTTTCTTATTTTTCTGTCCAAACATATCTGTGCTATAAACTATTTTACCTATATTTGCAACATTAATCTTAACCCATTGAAAGC
>CAVHVH010000017.1:0-22030 GCA_963639385.1 Oscillospiraceae bacterium | reverse complement strand
GGGTGGTTCTATAAATTAGCTTTGTCTGATTTGCATACGCATTGTTGGCTACGCTCAGCAAAGTCAAGCAAGCTTGCCTCTGCTCTCTCTTGCACAACAATTCGGCATTATTTTCGAGGACAGAGTGTAAGTGAGCGAAAGAATAATGCGGGCATTATGACTGAGAGAGCTGACACTCTGAACCGAAAAGAAACCGAAAGACGGCAAAACGCCATTTCTCAATAAAGAATAAACTCAACGGTGGTAATTTATAGAAGCACCCCTATGTCTTTTGAAAGGTTCTTATTTCTGAGTTCTTTTTGATAGTGTGCCTTTAAGACCTACAACCAAAGCTCGTTTCGTCTGGGCCTTTGAGGACGTGGAAACAAAAGATATGGCAAGTATAAATATGAGGCTTGCCATTATATGTATAATATGTGTATTCCTTTCGGTCATTTCAGTGGTGTATGTTTTTAGAACTGCCCGTAGCTTTGTTATAGAACCTTTCCCTGTTGTTCTGTAGGTTCTTCTGTTTTTGTGGTTCTAAGTATATATCCTTTTTTAATTATCGCTTCTATACTTATGTCTGGGACAGAACTCAAGGCACGGCGCAGATAGGTAATTTGCACGTTTAGTGCCAGAGAGTTAGAATAGGAATCGTCGCCCCATACTTCGTTAAGTATGGTATCTCTTTCTACCAGTTGGTTTTGGCGCAAAGCCAGTAGTCGTAGTATCTCGGCCTGTCGAGAGGTAATAATGATGCGTTCGCTCGGGGTGTGCAGTTCGTTTTGGGTATATCTGAAAGTGGCTGTACCTATCGTTATAGCATCCTCTTCGGTTGCAGAGTCTTGTTTAGGCTGCTTCATCTCGTAAATCATA
The DNA here is from genome assembly GCA_963639385.1 of Oscillospiraceae bacterium. Taxonomy (GTDB): domain Bacteria; phylum Bacteroidota; class Bacteroidia; order Bacteroidales; family Bacteroidaceae; genus Prevotella. Next base: position 21,172 of record CAVHVH010000017.1, on the reverse strand, counting down.
TGCTTCAGAAATTCGTGGCGTATACCATTAATGCGTTTTTGCACTACTATGGTATGGATAAGATAGAACATACAAATGGCAAGGATTACAAAGAGTGTTATGCTGATTACCAGTTGCCACAACATAGATTTCAGTATGGGCGATATAGGTATTGGTACGGTGAATGAAATACCTTCGTGTAAGAGCGGATTGGTTTGGTAGCTTACGGTAACGGTTCTTGGCCATTTTCCTGATATTTCATATTGTGGAGTCATGAAGAATTTGCCGAATTTGGTTCGTTTGAAATTGTGCAAGCCAGTATATCCCTGTTCCTCCAACATCGTTTTCAATGTCTGTGCATTGGGCTGCTTTGCGTTATAGGCTGTATAGCGGTCGCAGGCTTCGAATGCGTCGGAAATAGAGATTGCTGGCTCGCAAGCCTGCAGTATTTGTTTGCCGTTTTCATAGAATGTAATAGTAGTTTCAGACTTCCATTTCTTATTGTGGGCGTATTGACTCTCTATCTTCATGGTAGTCTGGTGCTTCTTTTGTTTGGCCGCAATCTTGTCTACAAAGGCTTTTCGGTTCTTTGTTTCGGTTTGGAGTACCTGGTTACAGTATGTCTTGAACTGTTGGGTCTTTTGGTCAAGATTGTAGCCATATTGTAGCGAAAGCCAATATGCCTGGATGCAGAAAAGCATAATTGTAGCTATGCTTCCCATTGCCCATACTATTTTAAGATTTCTGTTCATTGTAATCCTTATGTTGTTTGGGGTGAGGGGGAATATCTCTTTCATACCTAAATATTCCGATAGTGCAAAGATAATGATAATCTATGTATGGAAGCCCACTTATAATAAGAAAGTAATATAAAAAATCCCCCTTTATAATATCTGAGTAACAAGAATATGCGCGGTTGCCAGCATTACGCTGTACTTTTGCACAAAAGTATAAACTTTATGGTGGCATTTTTATAACCACCCTAAAATAATTAAGTATGATAAGAAGAAAGTTTTGTATGGTATGGCTTGTACTTCAAGCAATAATGTGGGGAGGACTTTCTGCTCAAGCCCAAATGGTAAACTTATTTACAAGTGCAGATGCAAGTGGCGGAATGGGCGACTCTATTGACCAGGTAAAGTATCAGGTAGTATACGATTCTAAGTTTATCAATAGAGAGAACAAACGTAAAGATGGTATCGATACCATACGGACAGAAGAAAAGATGTTGCTGCAGATAGGCAACCGCTATTCTGCATTTTTCAGTTATCCCGTCTTTCAGAGAGACTCTCTCATAGCAGACAATATGTCGAAGGGTGTATCTTCAGAATTTTCTTCTTCTGGCGGACTTATATCTTGGACGGTATACCGTGACTATCCCCAGCAGGGCAAGACGTCTTTTCTGGATTTCTTTGCGGCCGACCGTTATATTTGTGTAGAACCCATAGAAAATATAGACTGGCAATTGAACGATGGCACCGATACTATATGCGGATATCCTTGCCACAAAGCCGTAGCCCATTTTAAGGGGCGTACTTGGACGGCATGGTATGCCGAGGATATCCCAATGGATAACGGCCCATGGAAACTGTGTGGTCTGCCCGGACTTATACTCAAGGCGGCCGATAGCGGCAACGACTGGTCGTTTACGGCAGTGGCCCTCACTCGCGGTACAAGCACACCTTTATATTATAAGGGCAAAGGCTTTGAACCAATAGACCGCAAATCGCTTGTGGCTATTTACAAGAGATACTACCAAGACCCCATAGGTTACCTCTTCCAAAATGAGGAATATGTCAAGTCGGTAATCATAAAAGATGAGAAAGGCAATATACTAAAACATTCTAAAGCCCCCGAACCACATAATGACATAGAACGGTAGGTGTATGATATTGGTAACTTTTTATAGCTTTTTTTAGCAAAAATCTTTTTTTTTTGTAATTTTGCTTTCAATATCAATGCAATATATATGAAAAAGGCGTTTTTTTTATTTTTTGTTCTTGCTATTGCATGTACAACGTATGCCCAAAGGGTAATTAGAAGTACGCAAAGTGTAATTAGGAATGGCCAGGGGGGAATTAAAAGTGGCGAGCGTGTAAATGTAGATAAAGTTAAGTATCGCATTACCTATACCGGCAAGATAGTAAGAGATACCCTAAACATTCCGTATAAATATATAGAAAGCGAAATACGGCTTGATATTGGTAATAAAGTTACTCGTTTTTATGACCATACCAAGGAGGTAAGAGACTCCATTATACACGCTGGTATGCTGTCTGGAAGCTACGATTTCAATAATTTGCCCAAGGGCGGAAGTATAGCCTGGGAGTATTATCGTAATTATCCCGCAGACGGCCAGTCTACTTTTCTTGAAAGTGTAGTAACTACCGACTATCAATGCATAGAGCAAGTTGAAACGCCCTCTTGGCAGCTAATGCCAGATAGCTCGGCCACTATTTTGGGATATAACTGTCAGTTGGCCGTAGCCCGTTTTAAGGGCCGTACATGGTATGCGTGGTATGCCGAAGACCTGCCGCTGAGCGAAGGCCCATGGAAGCTCTGCGGCTTACCCGGACTTGTTCTGCGGGCATACGATCAAAGTCGCCAGTATATATTCGATGGTGTTGGTATGGCCAATATAAACGGCAATGCCGATATTACCTTTAATAAAAAAGTAAGGGAGAATATTACGCAAAAAGATTTGAGAGAAGCCAAGGAAAAGATAGATTTTACCAGTTTGCTTGATCGTGTTAGCCCTTCGGATAAGGTGACGGTAAAGAGCGTAAGTGCTGATGGTACTACATCTACCAATACAAATGATGTGAAGCGTATGCTGAAAGACTTTACGCGTAAAAAGAAAATCAATCCTATCGAATTGGGACAATGATACGTAGATGCGGTAGCATATAGCGCTGTATCTAACAATATTATAAAAGGAAGAAATATAATGAAAAAATCTTTGATGGGCATAGCAGTGGCTTTGGCCGTGTGTTGTCAGCCGGTAGTAGCACAGATGAGAGATGGGGTGGATACCCTTGTTGTAGATATGGTAGATTATCGTGTTACATACAATGCTAAGCAAGTTAACGATACTGCTAATACACCATACCTTTATCAACAGGCACAGATGAGACTTGATATAGGCAAGAGTGTTACCCGTTTCTACAACTTGTCGTATTTGCAGTGGACAGAGCAAGTTAAACAGATGATTCTCGGTGGTGGCGCCATAGACTTGGGTAAGGCTCAGCCTATACGTTGTATGTTGTGGGAATTTTACAAGAACTATCCTGAACAGGGGAAAACGCTGTTTTTAGAAACTGTAGGAGGTGTACATTACCAAAGCATAGAAGATGCAGAAACACCCTCTTGGCAAATCATGTCTGATAGCGTGGCCACTATAATAGGTTACAACTGTCAGTTAGCTCAAGCCCATTTCAAGGGCCGTGTGTGGTATGCGTGGTATGCCGAGGATATACCTGTACCAGAAGGTCCGTGGAAACTGCATGGGCTACCTGGACTTGTTCTACGGGCGTATGATGCACAACGGCAGTTCTGCTTTGAAGCTGTAGGATTAGAAACACTTAAAGGGAAAGAGCCCCTTCTGTATCTGAAGAGTGAACGTAAGGCGGAAACTATATCGCAGGCTGATCTTGTCAAGATAAAACAAAGAAATGACAATTCGCAGAAATACAGAGATGTCAAGGCGTTCGACAAAGATGGAAACCCTATAAAGATTAAACCCAAGAAGAATATATTTAATCCTATCGAAAGGTAATAATGGGAGTGATATGCGCAGGTCGTATGTCACTTTCTTTGTAGATGGATATTGCAATGAAAAATATATTGACACTATTGGCCGTATTGCTGTTGTTGCCAATTATTCCAATGGGTGTACAACGGGCAAATGCAGGAGCAATTACGTTTACTCCTGTCGACGCGCCTATAGAAATAAAAGGATATGTAGAAGATTCGCTTACCCATAGTGCTATAGCCGGAGCCTCGATAACCTTGCTGAGAAACGGAAAGCCCATTAAGTTTACCCGTACGGCAGCCGATGGTTCGTTTGTTATTGCCGTGACAGAACAACAGCCGGGCGACATGCTGCAGGCTACTTGTATGGGATACAGAAAACAGAAAACACCCGTAGAGAGTAACAAACCTACCATGGTGAGCATGGCTTCTTCGGCCTTCGTATTGAAAGAGGTGCAGGTGAAAGGGTCGCGCATTACTGGGCGAGATACCATAACTTATGACCTTACCCGTTTTGCCGAGGAACGTGACAACTCACTGAAAGACGTGTTGAAGAAACTGCCCGGAGTAGACGTAGCGAAAAACGGACAGATAAACTATAACGGAAAACCAATAAGCCGCTTTACTGTAGAGGGACTTGACCTTACGGGTGGAAAATATAACCAACTGGAAGAAAATATCAAGGCCAAAGATGTGAAAAAGGCAGAAATTGTAGAGCACGACCAACCTATAAAAGCTTTGCAGAACAAAACTTTTACAGACAATGTGGCCATGAATATAGCCTTGAAAGACAGTGTGCGAGATAAGTTGCTACCTACCCTTACCCCCTATCTGTTAGTAGGAAATCCCACCCACATAGGCGGAACCGCAAACGTTATGCAGATAGGCAGAAAAAAGCAGATGATGTATGAAGCCGCCTACGACCGTACGGGCAGAAACTTAGGCGGCGATATGGAGCTGTTGGCCTCGTATAGTGGTCGCCTGTCCGCAGCCTCGTTGCCTTCATGGCTTTCGGCTACAAGTATGCAGGCTCCGATAGATGCCGAGCGGTTGCGCTTCAATACCTCTCAGAAGTATTCGGTTAATCATATTAGTAAGAACCGCAATGATGCAGAGCGTCGTATAGAGGCCAATTATGTGCGCCAAGTGATACGCCAACAGAGAGATAATACTTCTGTATACGACTTGGGCGGAACTACTCCTGTTGCCACCACCGAACGTACCAGTAAAACAATGGTTGGCGACGCCATTAATCTGGTGTACGAGAACAAAGTAAACCAGGAAAACCATTATGGCAACGAGTATATAGGTCTGAATGCTGCACAGAGTGATGGCCTTTCTGCTATAAACGATACACTATCACAACGTATCAGAATTCCTGAAATCAATATGGAAGCCAGTCTTTACCGCTTGTATGTGTACAATAAGAGCCGATTGTCGTGGCGGTCTGTAGCCGATTTTCATCATGGCGTGGCCGACCTTTATGTCAATGACAATCGTAACCGCATACGTACCAATCTTTGGCATACGGCACATGCCCTTACATGGCAGCAGACCAAACTCTTTTGGACTCAGGAATACCGTTTTAGCATAGATGCCAGCAATGTCAATGCAGGCAACCATAACAGTGCCAATTTTACTGGTAAACTGGCTCCCTATTGGCAGTATAAGACTGAGAACCTGCGCATATCGTTCTCGCCCGATATAGTGTTGGTACGTTTCTCTCATCCGCAGAAAACGCTCTTTGCGGTATCGCCATATCTCTATCTTAATAAAAAGGTGAATTTCAGAAGAGAAATTACCGCCTACATGGGCTATAATACTTCTACGGGCTCTGCCTCAGCTTATGCCTTGGATAACTATCGCACAAGCTATCGCTCGTGGTATAACTCTGGTGACATAATTCCCATTACCCGGTCGCTCTACGGGAAAGTTTCTTATGACTACAAGCGCCCTATAAGAGAACTGTTTTACTCGGTTGCTGTTACCGCCGGCAGATACTGGACAAATACCGCCAGCGACCTACGTATAGTTGATGGTAATTACTACACATCGTTATATCGTCAAAACAGTAAGAGCGACAATATGGGTGCTTCTGTATATGTTTCAAAGGGCTTTTACGACCTGCACTTGAAGACCCGACTTACCGCTGAATATAATTATGGTAATGGAGTACAATATACTTCGCATAACGCAGTGAATTACAAGAATAATACTTATTCCTTGAAACCGGCAATAGACTTTTCGCCATCATGGTGCCAGCTAAGTTACGAGGGGCAGTTTGTAAAATACGATTCATGGAGAGATAATGCCACACGCTCATCGTTGTTCGATTGGAAGCAAAGTTTCTCGGCTACGGCCACGGCAGGCAATGTAGACCTAACCTTCTCAATGGTTCATTACCGCAATGAACTGCAGGGCGGCAATCGGATAAACTGTCTGTTAGGCGATGTGTCAGCAGTATGGCGAATGAAGAAAGTGCGTTTTTCGGCCGAACTCCGTAATATATTCAACAAGAAGAGTTATGTAGAAACCGTTTACAGCGGAGTAAGCACATTGACAGACAGTTACCATCTGCGTTCGAGAGAATTGATGGTAAGGGCTCAATTTTCTCTCTGATCAATTTCGTTACACGCCTTCCTTCAAAAACTTACGAAGATGGATATGCGTGATACCTTCATCATCGTTCTTGGTGAGGAGTGGATTGTCGGATAATTTTATCCTTTTCTGTTGTTAAAGGGGGTATTCATCGAAAGCGTAAAGCACGGTTGAAAGGTATCGCTCTCCGGTATCGGGCAGTAGGGCAATAATGCGCTTGCCACTGTTTTCGGGGCGCTGGGCCAGTAGGGTTGCGGCGTATACCGCTGCCCCAGAAGAGATACCAACCAGTAATCCTTCTTTGGCGGCCAGTTCACGACCGGTGCGAATGGCATCGTCGTTGTCAATATCTATAACCTCGTCTATTACCGATGGGTTGTAGGTCTTGGGTATAAATCCAGCACCTATACCTTGTATCTTGTGCGGTCCAGGCGCTTTGCCATTGAGTACTGCCGACGAGGCGGGTTCTACGGCTACTATCTTTACATCGGGATTATAGTCCTTGAGTCGTTGACCTATGCCCGATATGGTGCCGCCAGTGCCCACTCCGGCCACAAAGATATCTATCTCTCCGCCGGTTTGTTGCCATATCTCCTCGCCTGTGGTAAGGTAGTGGGTCTTTGGATTGGCTGGATTTTCAAACTGCTGCAATATTACGCTACCTGGTATTTCTTGCTTTAACTTGTTGGCTCGCTTTATGGCTCCCGGCATTCCTTCTTTTCCGCTGGTAAGTTCTACACGGGCACCATAAGCTTTTACCAGGTTACGCCGTTCTATACTCATAGTCTCGGGCATGGTGAGTATCAGCTTGTAGCCTTTTACTGCAGATACCAAAGCCAGACCTACGCCTGTATTGCCGCTGGTAGGTTCTATAATGGTGGAACCAGGCTGGAGAATGCCCCGTTCTTCGGCATCGTTGATCATGGCCAGAGCTATGCGGTCTTTTACGCTGCCCCCAGGGTTGAAGTACTCTATCTTGGCAATGATAGATGTTCCGAGCTGTTTGGAGGCCGAATAGCGGTTTAACTCCAGCAGAGGCGTGTTGCCAACAAGGTCGGTAAGCTGTTTTGCAATTTTCGTCATAATGTTCTCCTTTTCTCTGAAATGTAAATCCCTGCTAGCCCTATTCGCCTTCGGGCGTTGTCAGACTGGCAGGGAAGTATTGTTGTGTAGCCCCTAAATCAGTTTACGTAGGTTAAAGCCTCGTCGAGTGCTTCGATAAGGTCGTCTACGTGTTCTATGCCTATGCTTAGGCGTATGGTAGAGGGATATATGTGCTGTTCTTCGAGCTCTTGTGGACTCATCTGCGAGTGGGTGGTGGTAGCAGGGTGGATAACCAGACTCTTCACATCGGCCACGTTGGCCAGCAGTGAGAATATGCGCAGATGGTCGATAAAGGCCCATGCCTCTTTTTCACCGCCATTGATTTCGATAGTGAAGATAGAACCGCCGCCATTGGGGAAATACTTGTTGTACAGTTCATGGTCGGGGTGAGAAGCCAGCGACGGGTGGTTGACCTTAACCACTTTGGGGTGGTGTGACAGGAAGTCAACTATGCGCAGCGTGTTGTATACATGACGTTCTACCCGTAGGCTCAGCGTCTCGAGGCCTTGTATAAGTATCCATGCGTTGAAGGGACTTATGGCGGCTCCAGTATCGCGCAGTACTACGGCGCGTATACGGGTTACAAAGGCTGCGGCTCCTGCAACATCGGCAAATACGGCGCCGTGGTACGATGGGTCCGGTTTGCCCAAAGTGGGGTATTTGTCAGCGTTAGCTTTCCAATCGAACCGACCGCCATCTACTATGACGCCGCCCAAAGAACTGCCGTGTCCGCCTATGAACTTGGTGGCTGAGTGTACAACAACATCGGCTCCGTGCTCAAGCGGACGGAATAGGTAAGGAGTGCCGAAGGTGTTGTCTACTACAACAATGGTATTGTGGCGGTGGGCTATCTCGCTTATTTTATCGATATTGGTGACACTGGCATTTGGGTTGCCGAAGGTTTCTACGATAATGGCCTTGGTGTTGGGGCGGAAGGCATTTTCTACCTCGTCAAAGTTTGCTGGGTCAACAATAGTAGACGTAATACCTTGGGTGCTCAGTGTATGTTCTATCAAGTTGAATGTACCGCCATATAGGTTATTGGCGGCTATTATGTGGTCACCGTTTTGGGCTACATTCTGCAGAGCGTAGGTTACGGCTGCGGCTCCAGAGGCTACTGCCAAAGCTGCTACACCGCCCTCGAGTGCTGCCATACGTTTCTCGAAAGCCTCTTGGGTAGGATTGGTCAATCGGCCGTAGATGTTGCCTGCATCGCGCAGACCGAAACGGTCGGCGGCATGCTGGGAGTTACGGAACACGTATGAGGTGGTCTGGTAGATAGGCACGGCACGTGCATCGGTAGTGGGGTCGGCCTGCTCTTGTCCTACATGCAGCTGGAGGGTCTCAAAACGGTACTTCTTTTCACTCATAATTAATTTCCTTTCTAATTTTTGGCTCGTCTGTGGACCTAAATGAGAGGGCAGACAGGGCGCGGTTAATACATTTATTGATATTATCGATGCAAAGTTACGTAGTTTTTCATATCTTGACAATAGCATATATGGGTTATTTGTGATACCACGATTGTGGTATATTGTTATATGGGTGGTAATTTTTAGAACCACCCATATAGCAAAAATGTTATGTGGCGCATCGCTCTGGTGTTGAAAAGGTGTAAATAAAAAGGAGCCAACTTCTGCAAGTTGACTCCCATGGATATTGTTACGGATGTAAACGTACTAAATCTTGGTGATGATACCGGCCTTGGAATTGCTTAGGAATTCGGTAACTTTTCTTACTTCCGGTCCGTCAGGAACCTGGTCCTTGATTTGGTTGATGGCATCGAAAAGTGATGTCTGTCCGTGGAATACCAGTCGGTAGGCATTGGCAATATGCTTGCGCACTTTTGCGTCTATACCCGAGGCCTCCATGATAACATTGTTGGGACCACCATAGGCCACAGGTTTTCCACCAGCAATGATATAGGGAGGAATGTCTTTAGAGAATGTTGTTCCGGCCTGTATCATAGTTTGGTCGCCTACACGGGTCTTGGCGTTTTCTATAACCGAAGTAGAGAATATAACGCCATTGCCTATCTCGCAGTCGCCGGCAATCTTTGTGCCGTAGCCGAATACACAATCGTTGCCAATCACGGTGTCGTGAGAGATATGTGCACCCTCCATCAGAAAGTTCCTGTTACCCAGTATAGTTTTTCCGCCTGTATGGGTTCCGCGGTTGATTACAACATTCTCGCGTATGGTGTTGTCATTGCCGATAACCACTTGGCTCTGTTCGCCGGTAAAATGGAAATCCTGGGGTAGAGCTGCGATTACTGCACCCTGAAATACCTTGTTGCCGTTACCCATGCGAGTTCCGTTAAGGATGCTTACAAAAGGATAGATGGTGCAGTTGTCGCCAATCTCTACATCGTCTTCGATATACACGAAGGGATATATCTTGCAGTTGTCGCCAATCTTAGCTTTAGGCGATATATCTGCTTTTGGACTTATTATACTTGCCATATTGTTGGGATCTTTAATGAGTTTAACTTACTTGGCGCCACCGCCGAGAGCATAATACAGATTTACCACGGCCTGCATCATATAGAAGTCATCGGCCACCTTAGACAGCTGCACGTTGAGCAGAGACGATTGGGCGGTGATGATGTCAAGATAGCTGCTTGAGGCTCCGCTTACCAATTCGCGGGTCTGTTCTACATTCTTCTTGAGTACCTCTATCTGTTTGGCTTCTATCTGGCTCTTCTCCTCTGACGAGTTGTAGAGAACCAAAGCGTTGCTTACCTCGCTTCCGGCAGAGAGTACTGCGTTCTGCCAAGTGTTGTAGGCCTGTTCGTACTGGGCTTTGGCTACTCTGAGGCCTGCAACAAGGCGACCATTCTGGAAGATAGGCTGAACCAGCGAACCTACGGCTGAGAGCAACCACTTGCCGGGATTTACAATGCCGGCACCGCTTGAATTGGTAAAGGCTCCTGACCCCGATATGGTAATAGAGGGATAGAATTTGCTACGGGCTGTCTCAACGGCATAGAAGCACTGTGCCAAAGACATCTCGGCAGCATGTACATCGGCACGGTTGTTGAGCAACTGTATGCCTACGCCGGTAGAGAAGTTGGCGGGCAGACTCTGGTCTTCCAGTTTGCCGCGTGCTATTGCGTGGGCCTGTTCGCCTACGAGTAGACTTAGTGAATTCTCGGTTTCGCGTATCTGCCGTTTCAAGTCGGCTTTCTGAGTCAGAACCGAGTAGTAGTTTGATTCGGCGGCCTGGGCAGAAACTGAGCGGTATCCGGCACGACTGTCTACCAATACCTTCATTGTTTCCCAAGTATCCTTGGTAAGTTCTTCCATGTCGGTAACCAACTCCAGTTGCTTGTCGAGCATCAGCAATGTGTAGTACATATTGGCAATATTGGCTATCAGATTGGTCTGTACAGATACCTGATAGTCTTTAGTCTGCAGGAGTGCCATTTGTGCACTGCGTTTGGCTGAAAGCAGATTACCAAAGAGGTCGACAGACCAACTGGCGTTTACCGGCAGACTATAAATCTTGCTTGCCTTGTTGCCGTCCCATGAAGAAATAGTTCCTTGAGGCGAGAACGAAAGAGAAGGAACAAATGCCAGTTTGGCCACTTTGAGTTGCTCCTCGGCCATCTTTACATTGAGAGCGGCATTTAGCAGGTTGGGGTTATTGGCCAATCCTTTCTCTATAAGTCCCTGCAACTGCGGGTCGGTGAATACCGAGCGCCAGGGTATATTGGCAAACGAAGTGGTGTCTGTAACAGCCAGCGTGTCGGTTGACGATACAATGTCTCGTACCAGTCCGTTAGCCTTTACATCGGGCCGTTCGTATTTGCCGTAGAGGCTCTTGCAGCTGCTCATGCCGAGCACTGCAAGACCTGTGAGAAATATATATAGATTCTTTTTCATTGTAATTACTTCTGATTTGGTAGTTTTACTTCTTGTCGACATGATAGCCAGAGGCATATTGCTCCAATTCGCAGATAGCTTCTTCGTTGGCTTCGTCTTCGAAGGTGAGCGGACTGATACGCTCTTGCAGCCACTGGAATACAGCGAACAAGGCTGGTACCACAAGAAGCTGTACAAGAGTACCTATCAACATACCGCCTACGGCTGCTGCTCCAAGCGTTTGGTTACCGTTCTTGCCTACACCCGATGCAAACATCAGTGGCAACAGACCGATAATCATAGCCAGTGAGGTCATCAAGATAGGACGCAGACGGGCTGCAGCACCTAGAATGGCCGAATACTTGATGGCCATACCCGTGTGGCGACGCTCAAGGGCGAACTGCACGATAAGAATGGCGTTCTTTGCCAACAGACCGATAAGCATAATCAGTGAAATCTGCATGTATATGTCGTTGGAGTGGCCAAAGATGTTGGTGAAGATAAAGGCACCAGCCAAACCGAAGGGGATAGACAATACTACCGACAATGGCAAGATATAACTCTCGTATTGGGCACTAAGGATAAGGTATACGAATACGATACAAAGTGCGAATATCAAACCTGTAGAGTTGCTTGACTCAGCTTCTGAACGGGTAAGTCCAGAGTACTCGTAGCCATAACCATCAGGCAGAGTCTCCTTGGCAACTTCGGCAATAGCCTTCATACCATCGCCCGAAGAATATCCGCTATTGGTAGCCACTGATACGTCCATAGAGGTAAACAAGTTGAAGCGGGTAATGTTTGACGGACCATATACCTTGCGCAAGTTTACAAACTCGCTTACCGGACTCATGGTCCCATCGCTACAACGTACGTATATCTTGCTCAAGTCGTCGGGGCGCATACGGCTTTCCGGTCCAGCCTGAATCATTACACGGTAGAGCTTACCGTAACTATTGAAGTTAGATGCGTAGAGACCTCCTAAGTAACCCTGCATTACTGTCAGTACAGACGATGGAGATATGCCGGCCTGCTTGGTCTTGGCTACGTCAACATCTACCATATACTGTGGGTAGTTAGGGTTATACTGGGTTTGGGCAGTCTGTATCTCAGGACGCTTGTTCAGCTCGGCCAGGAATTTCTTCACGTTGTCGTAGAATGTATTCAAACTTCCGCCTGTCTTATCCTGCATAGTCATGGTGATACCACTTTGGGCAGAGAAACCAGAAATCATAGGCGGAGAGAAGGCCAAAATCTGTGCATCTTTAATGGTGGCCGTCTGTTTGTAAATCATACCCAATACAGATGTGTACTCCATAGGATTTACAAAGAGAGCTTCTATTCCACCACCAGTACAAGCTGCTTTAATGCGGTGGAAGAAACCACCGGGACGCTCTTCGAATGGCTTAAGCTTGATGATGATGGTTCCTTGGTTGGAACCGGCACCACCAATGAAGCTATAACCCATTATGGCCTCACGGCGCTGGATGGCTGGGTTGGCTGCAAGCATCTTGTCTATCTGCTTTATTATTTCAGCCGTGCGCTTCTGCGATGTTCCCGGAGCAGTAGAAACACAGGTAAACAGCGTACCAGTATCTTCGTCGGGCACAAGACCAGTCTTGGTAGTAGCCATCAGAATAACTAAGGCCACTATACCTACCATTACAGTAGCGGCAGCAATAATGCCATGGTTGATAACCCACTTTACGCCACCTTTATATTTGTTGGTTATCTTTTCGAACTGGTAGTTGAAACCTGCATGGAAACGGTCTATGAACGACAACTTTTTGTCTTCATGTCCCTCTTCGTGGGGCTTCAGCAATATGGCGCAGAGGGCTGGTGACAGGGTAAGTGCGTTTACGGCCGAAATAACAATGGATACGGCCATGGTTACACCGAATTCGCGGTAGAAATAACCTGATGTGCCACCGATGAATGATACCGGAACGAACACAGCTGCCATTACCAATGTAATAGAAATGATGGCGCTCGATATTTCGTTCATGGCATCGATAGAGGCAGTAAGGGCGCTCTTGTAACCTTGGTCAAGCTTGGCATGCACGGCCTCTACCACCACGATGGCATCATCCACCACGATGGCAATGGCCAACAGAAGGGCGGATAGCGTAAGTAGGTTGATGGAGAATCCGAATATCCATAGGAAGAAGAATGCACCGACCAGTGCCACCGGCACGGCTATCATAGGAATAAGTGTAGACCTGAAGTCCTGCAAGAAAACATACACCACGATGAATACCAGTACAAGAGTGATAATCAGGGTGAAGATAACCTCCTCGATTGAGGCGAACAGGAACTCTGTGATATCCTGCTCTATGGTGTATTCCAAGCCGGGAGGGAAGTTCTTTGATAGCTCGTTAAGTTCTTTCTTTACATCGCTTGCAATCTGCGTAGCGTTTGAACCGGCAATCTGCTGAACCATACCCATCACGGCTGGCTGGCCGTTGTTGAGTAGGTTTACATTATATTGCAGACCGCCTAACTCTATCTTGGCCACTTCGCCGAGGCGCAGTGTCTGGCCAGAGGTGTTGCTCTTGATAAGAATATTTTCGTATTCAGTAGGGGTCTTCAAGCGGCCTTTGTAGCGCAGCGTGTACTCGTACTGCATATCGGTATTCTCACCGAAGCTACCAGGGGCAGCCTCAATGTTCTGCTCGGCTAGAGCGGCGGAAATATCAGAAGGTATAAGTCCAAACTCCTTCATCTTTTCAGGCTTCAGCCAAATACGCATAGAGTAGTTACGCGTAGAGGGGCTCTGCACATCACCTACACCGTTGATACGCTTCAGCTGTGGAACTACGTTGATCAAGGCATAGTTGGTAACAAACTGGTCATCATAACGACCGTCTTCTGAAGTCAGAGAGAACAGAATTACGTTAGAACTCTGACGCTTGGTTACGGTTACACCCACCTTGGTAACTTCGGCGGGAAGTAGAGCCTGGGCCTGCGATACACGGTTCTGTACGTTTACGGCAGCCATATCAGGGTCTGAACCCTGTTTGAAGTATACGGTTATGCTGGCATAGCCCGAGTTAGAGGCTGACGAGGTCATGTAGGTCATGTTCTCCACACCGTTGATGCTCTCTTCCAACGGCGCAATTACGGAGTTCAGTACCGTCTGTGCATCGGCACCTGTATAGGTGGTCGATACCGATATGGTAGGCGGTGCAATATTGGGGTACTGCTCAATAGGCAGTGATACCAGACCGATGGTACCCAACAAGACGAAGAAGATGGATATCACCGTTGACAGCACCGGCCGTTTTATAAAGTTTGTAAATGTCATAATTTACCTGTTTTCTTATATACCTTATTATATATGCTTACTTCTTGCCGCTCATAGTAGCTGCAAAGTCGTGGGCGTTATCCTGCGACTCTGCCAGTTTGGCGGCTTCGGCTATTTTCTGATTGTAGCGTTCTACGGTGATAGGCTTTATCTGTTGGCCATCGGTTAGCTTGGTGATGCCCTTGACAACTATGCGGTCGCCTACGTTCAAACCAGAGGTTACTATGTAGTTCTTGCCGTCGTCTTGTGGGTTCACTTTGATTTCGGTATATTTTACATTGTTGTTCTTGTCTACGGCATATACAAATATCTTGTCTTGTACCTGTGAGCAAGCTTCTTGCGGTATTACGATGGCACCGCTCTGGTTGTTGGGAACAACGATAGAACCTGCACCGCCACTCTTCAACAACTTGTCAGGATTGGCAAAATGAGCGATAAGTGACACTGCGCCTGTAGAAGAGTCTATTACACCGCTCATCTTGACTACCTTGCCCGGATGGTTGTAGATAGAGCCATCGGCCAACTGTAACTTAACCTCTGGGAACGAAGAGATGGCTGCCTGTGTGCTGCCGTTGTTCTTGCTCAACTTGAGCAACTCGCTCTCTGAAACAGAGAAGAATACTTCTATGGTGCTTACATCCGATACTGTGGTAAGAGCCTGCCCAGAGGCGCTTACCAGTGCGCCGGCCTTGAAGGGCAGACTGCCTACTACACCAGCAGCCGGACTCTTTACGCTACACCAAGCCAGTTGCTCGCGGGCCGAAGCCAGTGCGGCTTCGGCTTGTGTAACCTGGGCTTGTGCTGTAGCATACGAGTTGGCCGAAGCTGTATATTCGTACTGACCTATGATGGCCTTGTCGTATAGTTTCTTGTTGTTGTCCATAGTTAGTTTGGCCGTGTTAAGCTGCGCTTTGGCTGTGTTTACCGCTGCTTGAGCCTGGCGTACAGCAGCTGCATAGGTTTCACTGTCTATAGTGAAAAGAACTTGTCCTGCCGCTACAGTTTGGCCTTCGTGTACCAACACTTTGGTAATAAAGCCCGAAACTTTTGGACGTACCTCTACGTCCTGTATACCTTTGATTGTAGCGGGGTAGGTGGTCTGTAGGGCCGCATTAGTCGATGCTATCGTGGTTACAGCAAACTCGTCGTCGCCGAAATTGGGCATACCGCCACCACTTTTCCCACATGATGCTAATAGGGTAGCTGCAACGCCAACTACCGCAAGCGAGAATTTTCTTACTTTCATACCTAATTCTATCTATATTAATGTATTTTTTTATCCTAAAGAACCTTAGATGAAAACCGAAGCGCTTTCAAAAGTTTTTTCAAACTGTTGCAAAGGTACTTATTTTTTCATTACAGATAATGGCTTTTGCCTTTATTTTAACAATAATTGTATTCTTTTGAGTTTCGGTGTTTTCCTTGTGTAAAGAGATGTAAAAATATGACAAACACGCATACTATGTACCTATTATGATGTGCGCAGTTGTAAATGATAGACCATTCTTAATTGTTTCTTAGGGAAGTTATCTTTTAAGGGTGTTTCTATAAATTAGCTTTGGCCGAGTTTGGAATTATTTTCGAGAGCAAAGTGTAAGTGAACGAAAGAGCAATGCGGGCATTGAGATTGAGTGAGCAGGCACTTTGAACCGAAAAGAAACCAAAAGACGGCAAAACGTCATCTCGCAAAGAATGTATAAACTCAACGGTGGTAATTTTTAGAACCACCCTTAAGTACTATGGGCAGAGTGCACCATACGTTGACGGGCTTTCCCTCAACGCATCCCGGTGTCCATGCCGGCATAAGGCGTATGGTACGTATCAGTTCGCGGTCTATTTCAGGGTTTACACTACTTACCACACATGGGTGGAGTATATGCCCATGGGTATCTATTACGAAAGAAATGACGGCGCGGCTACCGCTGGGCAGCTGTTGCAGTACGGTGGCGTCGAGTTGTAGGTTGCGGGCCAGGTAGTTCATCATGCTCTTGCCGTTGAAACTGAATACAGGGGCTTGGTCGGTTTTGGTATAAATGGTGTCGCCTGCTATCTTGTTTGGTAGAGTGTATAACTCGGCAAAAGTTTTGCTATCAGCATCAGTAAGAAGGCGCCGTGCAACTTTGGTAGTAATGCTTTTTATGCGTTCGGGATTTACTTTTGTAATAAAGGGAGTAATGTTTTCGCCATCGTAACAACTCATGGCTATCAACATATCATCGCCTACCATGCAAGCATCGTTTATCTGTAGCGTGTAGATGTTTTCAGGCAATTGCGTTTTAGTTCCAGCCAGTAGGTTATATATTACCTCGTCGCCGTAATATCCCTGTTGTAGTCGGTTAGTGCGCAGCAGGTCGGTAAGCCGCAGTACTTGGGCGTTTGCTAGGTCGTAGGTAAGCAACAGTGATACGGTGTCGCCTTTTTGGGTGGAGCTTTTCTCGGGCGTACAAGTATAGCTTGCTCTCATGGATATGTATCTGCCGTCTTGATGACCTAAAAGTTTTAGGGTACAAGTAGTGTAGCAGAACTTACTGTCGTCAGGTGTAGTGGAAAACTGTTGCGTTACGGATTGGCCGAATCGTTCCAAAAACAATGTGTAAGCGCTGTCAAGCGTGCACCGCTCGTGGCCTAACAGGGTGCTTGTAAGTGTGCGCTGCAAGGGTATGGCAGCCGTGCCGTCTATAAATTCGGGCCATTCCATGTCTATATCTATCACATTGGTTTCGGTGCCTTTCTGATAGAGTAGATGCTGTTTTATGTATCGGGCGCAGTATCGTGGATTGGCTTGAATGCCCAACATAGTCAGTGTTGCAGCCAATAGACATAGTAGGCGCTTCATCGGTGTGCCTCCTTGGTAATGTGGCCGTTAAAGCGTATGCGGTCGCGCTCACGACTGTCTACGGTAAGGTCAACAATGCCCGACGGGAATATATGAAGTGTGTACACGTACGAGTCTTCCGAGTTTTCTACCCATATCTTGAGTTCTTTCTCGCCTTTTTTCATATCGGTGAGCGTTTGTTTCTTTATACATTCGCTAAAGTCGAGTGCTTTACCGCCACCATAGGGTACTTGGAAAGCCCGACCGAAATACGGTAGATAAGAACGTAGGGTGTCGCCGTGTAGTTGTATACCATAGTCGTAGTTGAGCTGTCGCATGGATGCCCCTTGTGGGAATACGGCCGTCATCTCTACACCAAAGTGGCCGCTGACTACCAGGCTGTCTGTAATCTGTGCTATTATGATTTGTCTTGCCGTCTTTTCGGCTTGACTTAGCTTCTGCGTACCGCATGCAACCAGTATTAGGGTTACAACGGTGGCTGTTAATGCTACTCTTTTCATGTGGCTTTGTCGTTTAGTTCTTGGTTCCCCTTTTTAGGGCGGTTCTAAAAAATGTAGAACCACCCTCCAAAGTTAATTACATTCGTTGTATTGACAAAGCTTTGCCCCTATTTTTTACTTCCCTGCAGTACGTCATCGTTGCTTATAGTGCGGTCGGCATGTTTTACATCGGCCTTAAGTTTGCCTATGCGTAGACTCGCCCGTATGCCAAAGAGCTGTTGTACAGAACGCAGGCTAAGGTATGTGTAGAAGTTATCGCCAGTTTGTGTTTCTCTCCATGAATAATATCTTCTGAAAGGACTTACTATGTAGGCCTTAATATTGAGTCGTTTGTCCATAAACGATTTGCTTAGCGCATAAGTATCTTGGAAGTATCCGCTATTCTTGCCTCTAAGTGTTGGCGATGGTGTACTCTTGTATATTTCTACGGCTGCCACCCACGTCTTGGCAAATGTTTGTTGTATGCTTGCGTTTATCTGTCCGCCCCATCCGTGATTTTTTAGCGATTGGTTGTCACTGATATATTTATATCCTACATATCCGTTAAAGGTTATACGGGTATTTTGCCATGGAGTC
The DNA here is from genome assembly GCA_963639385.1 of Oscillospiraceae bacterium. Classification (GTDB taxonomy): domain Bacteria; phylum Bacteroidota; class Bacteroidia; order Bacteroidales; family Bacteroidaceae; genus Prevotella. The sequence goes on along the minus strand of CAVHVH010000017.1, from coordinate 2,662 downwards.
CAGTTGGCATAAGCTTGCAGACCTGACAATTGGAATTTTCCTATGTTGGCGTATGATTTATAGAATATTTCTTTGCCGGTAGGGTGGGTGTATCCCTCAATGTCTTGGTCGTTTACAAGAGAAGTTATACTCTCAATGCTGTTGTTTACAAAAGAGTATTGCGCAGTCAGTGTATAATTGAACTTGTTGCCATAATTGCTATATTGCAAGCGGAAGTCATGCCGCTTCTGCGAAACCAGCGATGGATTACCTTGTGAGAGGTACTGCGGATTGCTTTCGTCAAGATAGGGGTTGAGGTAATAGATGCTTGGTCGAAAGATGCGTATCTGATAACTTAATGAAATGTTGGATGCATCGTTGAGTTTGTAGCCCAGTTTTACAGAGGGTACCCAATCGTTGAAGTTTTTGTGAAGATTGGCTCCGTGGCCTAATAGATATCTTATTTTTTGCAGAGTGTGTTCGTAACGTAGTCCCAGACGTGCCGACCATTTGTTGAGCGAATATCCGTAACCCATGTAGGCGGCAAATATGTCGTTGCGGTGGCGGAAGTGCGTGCTGTTGTCGCTGTCGAATGTCTCGCTATTGCTACCTGGTATACTATTGTATCTGTCGTTGTTAGCCTTGTTCTGTCTTAAAATATATTTTACACCGCTCTCCCATGTGTGGTGTTTGGCAAAGGGGGTAGTGTAATCTATCTGAAAAGTGTGCTCGGTAGTGTTGCTGTTTTGCGGACTGCGCTGGTTGTATATACGGTTGGTAAAGTCGGTCCAGTCGGCAGTGGCATACAGATTGTCATAGTTTATCCAGCCCCATGTTTTCGAGATGCCAGTCTCAAGTCTGTACGACAAGGTAAGCATACGGTCTTTTACATTGGCAAACGAACGCTGGTAGTCTATACTTCCAAAGTAGTCGTAGTTGTTATCACGGCTATGACTATAGTTGTTATAGCTATATAGGGTTTCGCCCGTACTGGGAACAATACTGGCTACAGGAACGTTGTTGCTATTGTTGCCATGAAACAGGGAAAACGAAAATGAACCGGAAATAAGTCTGAGAGTATCTATCTCGTAACTTACATCTATATCGCCACCATGCCACAGACAGTTGCTCTTTTCGGTAGAGCTCTGTGTAGTTTGGCGTATGCTGTTTCCGGCATCATCGTTTATTATTTGCTTTTCATCGTTATAAGCAGTAGGCTGCCATTGCGGAAAATTGTTATAGTTGACGCTCATGGTTAGCTTGCCCTGCTTTATAGTAGCATACCCACCGCCACTTACATAATAGCTATATAAACCCGCTGTAAGGGTAGCATTGTAGCCTTCTGGGCCACCATCGTTAGTTATTATATTGAGTATTCCGCCTATACCTTCAGCGTCGTATTTAGGGCCAGGATTGGTGATGACTTCTATTTTCTTGATGTTCGAAGCAGGCATTGCTCTTAGAACCTCGGTTGGATTCTTGGTCATCATGTTGTTAGGCTTGCCGTTTACATATATTTTAAACGATGTGCTACCGTTTACTTGTATCTTGTCTTGCCCGTCAACGGTTACCATAGGCACCTTTTTCAGCATTTCTATTATCGTATTGGTCTTCGATTCGGGGTCATCCTCAATGCTGTACGTTAGTTTGTCGATATCGGCCTTTACTAACGGTTTATATGCTACTACCTGTACCTCGCCTAACTCGTTATTGTTGTCTTGTATGAGCAGTGTGTCAAGATCTATAGTCTTTGTAGTGGCTTCTACGTTGAACTGGCGTTGCAGCGTCTTGCGCCCTACGGCTCGTACACTAAGCAAATATTGGCCTGTACCTGTGCCAGTAATGGTAAATCGGCCGTTCATATCGGTTATGGCTTGCTTCAGAGGCTTTTCTACCGAGTCGGCCAGTGAGATAGCTATTGTAGCGTAAGGCTCGCCTGCGTGGGTTGTTGAGTCGGTTACTACGCCTTTTACGGTGTAGGTGTGTTTTGTGGATTGTGCGTTGGCATACATCGTAGCTGTTAGTGCTACGATGATGCACATCAGTAATTTCTTCATCTGTCTACCTTTTATAGTATTGTTCTTTTTTACCTTAGTCTATGCACAGTGCGTGGCTTTCTCTGCCATACATGTATACACTAAAGACGATTAGAGACGGCTTTTTAGACAAATCCTACTTATATTTTATACTACCTTAACAAAAAAAAATAAATATGTTAACAGAAGTTTGCATTTTGCGAATTCTTAGTAATTACAGGTTGGTTGTGTAAATTAACTTGGCGGTGGTAATTTTTAGGACGGACTATTTTACTAATGTATGATACTACAATTCGACATGCAAGAAATAATAGCTTACTTTTCTGCGTATCTGAATAGGATCGTGTCAAAATGTAAGTGCCTTTTAAACGTATTTAGAAGATTTAACAAATTAAGGATTAAAATAGTTAACAAACGTTATAAAAGTACCCGTTTTTGCTCTATTTTTTTCGACAAAAAGTCACAAAGTTTTGGCCCAAAATAGCCCATTTGGGGGTAATTTTGAAGTTATCAACAGAAGTAGATGGTGGTGAAAACTCTAATTTTTGACCGTGAGATGCTAATATTTGGTAAATTTAACGGGTTTTAACATAACTCTCGCCCTAATTCTTGACAAACGAACTATAATTTTTGAGAACCTAAAGACC
>CAVHVH010000016.1:0-22625 GCA_963639385.1 Oscillospiraceae bacterium | reverse complement strand
GGCATTATTTTCGAGGACAGAGTGTAAGTGAGCGAAAGAATAATGCGGGCATTATGACTGAGAGAGCTGACACTCTGAACCGAAAAGAAACCGAAAGACGGCAAAACGCCATTTCTCAATAAAGAATAAACTCAACGGTGGTAATTTTTTATAGAAGCGCCCTAAAACTTTTAAGCCATTAATCTCACACCATCCACCGATTTGGGTACAAATCGTGTTGTGGAAACTTCTCGCAGCCGATATAGAGCGTATTGAAATCAACAAGAACTTGTAAAAAATTAAGGCGAATTAACCTGGGGCTGTATGAGAAAAATAGAAAAATCGTTTGTGTTGTGTGCGAATTGCGCTAACTTTGCAGTTAGAAAACATAATATTTTAAGGATAAAGTATGATACTCTTCTTCAAGACTCAGAACGAGCACGTGATTGCGACTGAAATTGACCATCAGCCCAGTCAGCAGGAAATCGACGAATTAAGTTGGCTCTATGGCGAAGCCGCCCTCATGGCGGAGCAAACGTTGCAGGGGTACTATGTGGGCCCACGCCGCGAAATGATTACACCTTGGAGCACAAATGCCGTTGAGATAACCCAAAACATGAACCTCAGCGGCATTTCGCGTATAGAAGAGTTCTTCCCTGTAGATAATGCCGACGCCAGCCACGATCCTATGCTACAGCGTATGTATCACGGACTGGACCAAAACATATTTACCGTTAACCACCAACCGGAACCTATCAAGTATATAGACAATCTGGAGGAATATAATGAAAGCGAAGGCCTGGCCCTATCGTCCGAAGAGATAGAGTATCTTCACAAGATTGAAAAGCAAAACGGTCGCCCGCTTACCGATTCTGAAATATTTGGCTTTGCCCAAATCAATTCAGAACACTGTAGACACAAGATATTCGGCGGCACATTTATCATCGATGGCAAGGAAATGGAATCGAGTCTCTTTGCCATGATTAAGAAGACCACCAAAGAAAATCCTGGCAAGATACTTTCGGCATATAAAGATAATGTAGCCTTTGCACAGGGACCTGTGATAGAGCAATTTGCACCGAAAGACCAGTCTACCGCCGATTATTTTCAGGTAGAAAACATAGAGAGTGTTATCTCTATAAAAGCCGAAACCCACAATTTCCCCACTACGGTAGAGCCCTTTAACGGAGCAGCCACAGGTACTGGCGGTGAAATACGCGACCGCATGGGCGGTGGTGTAGGTTCATGGCCTATTGCCGGTACGGCCGTATACATGACCTCGTATCCTCGTTTGACCGACGACGAGGGCAAAACAATAGCCGAGCGCGATTGGGAAGACCTATTACCGGTGCGCCAGTGGCTCTATCAGACACCTGAACAGATATTGGTAAAAGCATCAAACGGTGCCTCTGACTTTGGCAACAAGTTTGGCCAACCACTCATTGCAGGTTCGGTACTTACATTCGAGCATGCCGGTGACGGCCAGCGTTTAGGATACGACAAGGTAATCATGTTGGCCGGAGGTGTAGGCTACGGCAAAAAGCGCGACTGCTTGAAGCGCGAACCTCAGAAAGGCAATAAAATAGTAGTGGTAGGCGGCGACAATTACCGCATTGGTCTCGGTGGAGGTTCTGTATCATCGGTAGACACCGGAAGATACTCTAACGGTATAGAGCTCAACGCCGTACAACGCGCAAACCCAGAAATGCAGAAACGCGCATACAACCTGGTACGCGCCCTTGTAGAAGAAGACAATAACCCCGTAGTAAGCATACACGACCATGGTTCAGCAGGCCACCTAAACTGCTTGTCAGAGTTGGTAGAAGACTGTGGTGGTGAGATAGACATGACCCGCTTGCCTATAGGCGACAAGACTCTGAGCGCTAAAGAGATTATCGCCAACGAGAGTCAGGAGCGCATGGGGTTGCTTATTGACGAAAAGCACCTGGAACATGTGCAGCAGATAGCCGAACGCGAACGTGCCCCGCTCTATGTGGTAGGCCAGACTACTGGCGATGCCCACTTCTCATTTGTCCAAGGCGACGGCAAAAAGCCTTTTGACCTTGACGTAGCCCAAATGTTTGGCCACTCGCCAAAAACCGTGATGCAAGACGAAACTGTAGAACGCCATTACCAAGACGTTACCTACAGTCAAGACAAGATAGACGAGTATTTACAGCGCGTGCTCCAGTTGGAGGCCGTAGCTTGTAAAGATTGGCTTACCAACAAGGTAGACCGCTCGGTAACAGGAAAGATAGCCCGCCAGCAGTGCCAGGGAGAGATACAGTTGCCACTATCAGACTGTGGTGTAGTAGCTCTCGACTACCGCGGCCGCAAAGGTATAGCCACCGCATTGGGTCATGCACCTCAAGCCGGCCTTGCCAATCCTCAGGCTGGCAGCGTGCTCTCTGTAGCCGAAGCTCTTACCAATATAGTATGGGCTCCGCTGACCGATGGCATGGAGAGTATTTCACTCAGTGCCAACTGGATGTGGCCATGCCGCTCGCAGAAAGGCGAAGATGCCCGTCTATACCAGGCAGTAGAAGCCCTTTCTGATTTCTGTTGCGCTCTACACATTAACGTACCTACCGGCAAAGATAGCCTCTCGTTGAGTCAGCAATACCCCAATGGAGACAAGATAATTTCTCCGGGTACTGTAATTGTTTCGGCAGGTGGCGAGGTATCCGACGTGCGCAAGGTAGTATCGCCCGTGATAGTCAACGACAAAAAATCGTCGCTCTATTATATTGATTTCAGTTTCGATGCCCAGCGTTTGGGCGGTTCGGCCTTTGCCCAAAGTCTTGGCAAGGTAGGCGACGATGTGCCCACAGTAACCAATGCAGAGTATTTTGCCGACTGTTTCAATGCTGTACAAGAATTGATAAACCGCGGCTGGATTATGGCTGGCCACGATATCTCGGCAGGTGGTTTTATCACCACTCTTCTTGAAATGACCTTTGCCAACGTTAACGGCGGCATGCATATCAATCTGCATGATATAGCCGGCAATGACATAGTAAAACAGCTCTTTGCCGAAAACCCTGGCGTAGTAATTCAAGTAAGCGACGAGCACAAGCACGAACTACGCGAATATCTCGAAGACGCCGGCATAGGTTATGCCAAGATTGGCTACCCTACTCCAGACACTCGTACAATAGTAGTCAAGGAAGACGACTACGAACATACTTTCGACATCAATGCCCTGCGCGACACTTGGTACAAGACAAGTTATCTGCTTGACCGCAAGCAGAGTATGAACGGCATGGCCACCGAGCGCCGCGACAACTACAAGAACCAGCCTATTGAAATGAAATTCAACGCCGATTTCACAGGTACTCTTGCCCAGTATGGTATAAGTGCCGACCGGCGCAAGCCATCAGGCATAAAGGCTGCCATCATAAGAGAGAAAGGTACCAACGGTGAGCGCGAAATGGCTTACTCGCTCTACCTTGCCGGCTTTGATGTAAAGGACGTGATGATGACCGACCTTATCAGTGGCAGGGAAACACTGGAAGACATCAGCATGATAGTATTCTGTGGTGGTTTCTCTAATTCAGACGTGCTTGGTTCGGCCAAGGGTTGGGCCGGTGCATTCCTGTACAATCCCAAGGCCAAAGAGGCTCTCGATAAGTTCTACGCCCGCAAGGACACCCTTTCGTTGGGTATCTGCAATGGATGTCAGTTAATGGTAGAGCTTAACCTTGTCAACCCCGAGCACCAGCACCGTTCACGCTTGCTGCACAATGTGTCGCACAAGTTTGAAAGTGCTTTCCTTGGACTCAACATTCCTAAAAACAACAGTGTAATGTTTGGTAGTCTGAGCGGCAGCAAATTAGGTATCTGGGTGGCCCATGGTGAGGGTCGTTTCTCTCTACCCGAAGGTGAAGGGGCTTACAACATTGTGGCCAAATACAACTATTCGCAGTATCCAGGCAACCCCAACGGCTCAGATTACGATGTGGCTGGTATCTGCTCGGCAGATGGACGCCATCTTGCTATGATGCCCCACTTAGAGCGAGCCATATTCCCATGGCAACAGGCCTATTACCCCGCCGATCGCCAGACTGACGAGGTTACCCCATGGATAGAAGCCTTTGTTAATGCTCGTAAATGGATAGAAAGTAAACAATAATGGCAAATTTCTATATAGATGCATTCAAGACATTCGTAAAGATTGGCGCCTTCACCCTTGGTGGAGGCTATGCCATGATACCCCTTATCGAAGCCGAAGTGGTAGAGAAAAAAGGGTGGGTAGGCAAGGAAGAATTTATTGATATGCTTGCCATAGCCCAGAGTTGTCCTGGAGTTTTTGCCATTAATATAAGTGTATTTATAGGATACAAGATGCGCAAGACTTCCGGTGCATTCTGTACAGCGTTGGGTACTGCCCTTCCCTCGTTTGCTATTATCCTTGCCATAGCCATGTGCTTCCGCCATTTCATAGATATTCCATGGGTGGCAGCCATGTTTATGGGCATACGCCCTGCAGTGGTAGCACTGATAGCCGTGCCTACCTTTAACATGGCCAAGAGCACGGGTATATGTTTAGCCAACTGCTGGATACCCATAGTAAGCGCACTGCTTATTTGGGCATTGAATGTAAACCCTATTTATGTATTGATAGCGGCCGGAATTGGCGGTTATCTGTATGGTAAAATCATTAAACCCACCGAATAGCCATGATCTTTCTGAGTCTGTTTATTACATTTTTCAAAATAGGCCTCTTCGGTTTTGGTGGCGGTTATGGAATGCTGTCGCTCATACAGGCTGAAACGGTGGTGCATCACCATTGGCTTTCGTCGGCCGAGTTTACCAATGTAGTGGCCATCTCGCAGATGACACCGGGACCTATTGGCATCAATTCGGCCACCTATTGTGGCTTTACAGCTCTTCAGAACGAAGGGTATAACCAATTGATGTGTATGTTAGGCTCTGCCGTGGCCACCGTTTCGTTGGTACTGCCATCGTTCATACTGATGATTCTTATCAGCAAAATGTTTATGAAGTACATGCACACATCATTGGTACAGAGTGTATTTGCGGGATTACGCCCCGTGGTGGTAGGTTTGCTGGCCGCAGCCACACTTATGCTTTGCAATACAGAGAACTTTGGTTCGCCCAATATATCTCCTTGGCAGTTTTGGATAAGCATAGCCCTCTTTGTAGCCACCTTCGTTGGCACAAAGATAGTCAAGGTAGGGCCAATCCAGATGATTTGCCTGGCTGCCTTTGCCGGACTTATGTTGCTCTACTGAGCGCAGGAGGACAGAAATAGGCCAACTAATATGTAGAATAGCGGGAGAAGAGATACTCCTGTATAAGAATATAATATGATGGTTAAGATATTTCGCTTATTGTTTCTTGTTGTAACGCTGGTATTTACTGGGGTTACATACGGTTCAGCAACCCCGAAAAACGGGGAGGCGGAATGTCATGTTGTGCCTCATCAAGGACCATGCCGCGACAGTAGCGACCGTCTGTGGGGCGACGAGCAGCCTTCATGTAGCCTGGTAGCCTTACAACCCCAGGCACAAAGATTTGGAGCCTCGCCTCGCTATGATTATGAGCCGGCACCACAATCGCATGAGTATCGTTTTATATCACGAATACCCGACTACGCTAAATTCAATCCTTATAATCTTATCACTTGCAGTTGGCTGCGCCGTTTGCTCAAGGCCAGCCATCCGTATGCCCGGGTGGGCTATTATATCTATGCCCTAAGGCATATTATCCGTTAGCCATAACAGTCTTCAGCATATGTATATGGACTTGAAATAGCACACATATACATATAAGAGTTTATTTTCTATTAGGCATAAGCTTTGCAGTTGTATGCCGTGATGGGCGATAGTTTGGCTGCATAGGCAGTCATGGCCCTTTATTACTTATTATTTATTATTTAAAAAGACTATTATGGCAAATATAAAGAATTTTACAATGAGCACCAATCTGTTCAAAGACCCACGTATACAAACCTCTAGTGCTTTCTTCGGATTGTCTTCAAAAACCGTTTATGTACCCACTGGTAGCAAGATAACGGCTAAGGTATGTGAGTATCCTGCAACAAAGGAAGACGAACTGAGAAAACTTTTAAGTCTTACTGGCGAAGAATTGAAGAAGGCTGCCAACAAGGTGGCTACGCTATGTAATGGGGAAATAGGAAATATAAGATTGGAAGCGTGCATGTCGGCCGACCATAAATTTGTGGCCTTACAGCTATTCCGCTACAGCAATTTTGTGGCTACACCGATAACAGGCCTGACCATATACGAAAACAATGATGCTGCTGTTATGGCAGGTTTACTATAAAAAATAGAAAACTGGTTAGAATTGATGGGGGCAACATTAACTACTCATAATACTTGAGTTATAATGTTTGCCCCCATTGCTTTGTTTTGTCATTAATTGTCCAAGGCATCGTGAAGGGCCTTTTCTACTTTCTCCATCATTACCGTGGCCAGTGCCACACGCCCATCGGGGGCAATTAGATATAGCGTTGGTATCCAGTTGATGTTATACAACCGGTCGCTAACAGTTTCTTTCTTCCATTTTTTCAGTTCGCTATACTGCAACCAGTCTAAATTATTATCAGAAATATACTTCTGCCATGCATCATGGTTAGTATCATAAGATATTCCGGCCATTTGCAGACCCTTTTCCCGATATTGTTTCCATAACTGTTGTAGAGCTGGAGTTTCTCGCCGGCAATCAGGGCACCACGATGCCCAAAAATTCAATAACACATAACGACCTTTCATTTGACTAAGTTTGATGGGCGTACCATTGCTGGCCGTTCCAATAGTCATATCGGGAGCCTCTGTACCCGCTTTGAGCAGAGCTGTAGCATACTTTTCGTCTAAATCTTGTGCCGTAGCAGTACCAAAAATTGTTGCCAACGCCACCAGTGTTGTAATAATTCTTGCTTTCATACCTTTTACATATTAGGGTGGTTCTATAAATTACCACCACCAAGTTCTTTCTTTGTTGGGAGATTGCGTTTTGTCATCTTCGGTTTCTTTTCGGTTCAAAGTGCTTGTTCGCTCAGTCATAATGCACGCTGTATTCCTTCACACATTTACACTTTGCTTTCAAAAATAACTCCAAAGTCGCGCAAAGCTAATTTATAAAGCCTCCCATTATAGAATGCAAAAATAACCATTTCTTTTAACCGTTACCATATCCTAATGGTTAAAAAAACGCAAAAGAGGTTCCTATAAATCATTCGCCATTAGTAAGATTTCGTACCAAGTTATTAATTTATTGTCACTTAGTTGCTGATTGTTTCGGGCTAAACACTTTAATTTCGTAATTTTGTAGCATAATAATATCCAGCACACACTGGACAAAAATAGTAGTTATACCCATTACTTCATGAATATTGTATTTCACATAGAATATTATGCCTATACCGGCGAACAGGTAGCCATAAACATAGTCGGGGCCGATGGTAAAACCATCGTTACACATAGGCTGATGACTACCCAGGACAATGCCCACTGGACTTGTGAATGGAATGCCGACGGATGGGAGGCAGCCGTAGCCGACTATTATTTCAGCATAGAGCGTGGCGGCATAACACTTCGGCGAGAGTGGACAGCCGTTTGTCACCGATTAGACATGCCTACCCGGCAGCAGGCCGAAGTAAAAGTTTATTGCCGATGGACAGACATGCCACACGATACCTACCGTTATAGTTCGGCCTTTTCAGAATGTCTACATCCACGCCACGTTGCTCCCCTTAGATCGCCTGGCGACCGTTGTATACGGTTGGTGTGCCGTGCGCCCCAATTACGTTCGGGCCACAAGCTTGTACTTACAGGAGTAAGTCGCGCCTTGGGCAACTGGATTCCCCTGCAGGGCATACCTATGACAGAACACGGATATAATGAATGGGTAGCCGAAATTGCCACTGACTTGTTAGATTCCAACAATATAGAATTTAAGTTCGTAATCATCCCAACCGACTCTTCTGCACCCATTTGGGAAGACTGCAACAACCGCAAACTTAGCATCCAACAGTCAGGCGGACTCACCGTGTACGAATTAGACCAGTCGTTTTACCCTCTCTGCAACGAGCGTATAGCCGGCACGCTCATTCCCGTATTCTCACTACGTTCAGAGGGCAGTTTCGGCGTAGGTGATTTCGGCGATCTGTGCGCCATGATAGATTTTGTAGCCTCAACAGGCCAACGAGTTCTTCAGGTATTACCCATCAACGACACTACGGTTAGCCACACATGGACCGACAGTTACCCCTATAGCTGTATCAGTGTATTCGCACTACATCCGCAGTATGCCGATCTGCGCCAGTTGCCCCCATTAAGCAGTGCCGACAGGCGCAAGCATTATAGTAGTCTGCAACAGCAACTTAACGCTCTGAAGCAAATAGACTATGAACGTGTAGTGCAGGCCAAAGACGAATATCTACGCGAGATATATGTCCAAGAGGGCTGTCGCATAATGAACACCGATGACTATCGCCAATTCTTTAGCGAGAACAGTCAGTGGCTGGTGCCCTATGCGTTATACTGTCTGTTACGAGACACTTACCATACCACCGACTTTACCTGTTGGCATGGTCACACTTCGTGGAACGAAACCCACCGCGAATCCCTCTCCGACACCAACAGTGATGCTTACCGCCAAGTGGCCTACTATTATTTTGTACAGTATGTTCTGCATACCCAAATGAGTGCTGCCCACGAACATGCGCGCCGCTGTGGAGTAATTCTTAAAGGCGACATACCCATAGGCGTGCACCGACAGGGGTGTGATATTTGGACAGAACCTGATTATTTCTGCATAGATGGTCAAGCCGGTGCTCCACCCGACGATTTTGCTACGGATGGTCAAAACTGGGGATTTCCAACCTACAACTGGCAGGCCATGATTGCCGACGGGTGTCGCTGGTGGAACCGACGCTTCACTCATATGGCCCGTTACTTTGATGCCTACCGTATAGACCATGTATTGGGGTTCTTCCGTATATGGGAGATACCCGTACATGCCGTGCGAGGACTATTGGGACAATTTGCTCCTGCGTTGGCTTTTACCCCACAAGAGATAGAAGGGTACGGGCTGCATTTCAAAGAAGCTATGCTTGCTCCCGTTGTTACCGACGACATGCTTGACACCCTCTTTGGTCACCGAGCCGACACGGTACGTCACTACTGCCTTACGGCTACAGGCAATGGCACTTACACCATACGCCCCGAATACAATACCGAGCGCAAAATACACAACATGATAGAAGCAGGGCGGTGCGACAAAGACTTACAGAGCGGTCTGTATGCGCTGGTTGACGATGTACTGTTTCTTGCCGATCACCGTTCGCCACAATTGTACCATCCACGCATAGCTGCCCATAAGACGTGGGCCTACCGCCGCTTATCAGATTCAGACAGAAGAGCCTTCGACCGCCTATATGAAGACTTCTTCTACCACCGCAATAACGGATTTTGGTATGGCGAAGCTATGAAAAAGCTACCACCGCTCATCGAGGCCACCCATATGCTTGCTTGTGCTGAAGACCTGGGCATGGTACCATCGTGCGTAGCGCCCGTTATGGAGCAGTTGCGTATACTTAGCCTTGAGATACAGACTATGCCAAAAACAACCACGCGTTTTGCTGACACCAAGACCTATCCCTATCGCTCGGTATGCACCTTCTCTTCGCACGACATGGCTCCCTTGCGCCAATGGTGGGACGAAGACCCTCTGCGCACACAAGACTATTATAATACCATACTGCACCATAGCGGAGAGGCTCCGCATCCAATGCCGGCGCAATTGGCTGCCGAGGTAATAGAAGCCCATTTAACTTCGCCCTCAATGCTCTGCGTACTTAGCCTGCAAGACTGGCTGGCTATAGATAACCATCTAAAGCTACCCGACCCCAACGGCGAACGTATTAACATCCCTGCCAATCCCCACCATTACTGGCGTTACCGCATGCATCTTACTATAGAACAGATGGCTGCCGACAGTAACTTCATCCATACAGTGGCAGCAATGATAGACCAGTCTGGGCGACGATTAGAATAACAACATACTATATCTCAACAAAGCATAAATTCAATAGTGGCATTTTATAGCATTGCCTATAAAAAATATAGAAATGAAGATATTTGGTATCGGAATGAACTACGCTCTACACAATAAAGAGCTTGATGGAGCGTTATATAAACTAGAGACCCCGGTGATATTCACCAAGGCAGACTCTTCGTTGCTCAAGATGGGTAAGCCCTTTTTCATACCCGACTTTATGGGGCGTATAGACTACGAGACCGAAGTGGTAGTGCGCATCTGCAGATTGGGCAAAAGTATTCCAGAACGTTTTGCGCACCGTTATTACGATGCCGTAACGGTAGGCATTGACTTTACCGCCAGAGACGTTCAACAGCAACTGCGCCAAAAGGGATTACCCTGGGAACTCAGCAAGAGCTTCGATGGTGCAGCAGCCATAGGTCAATGGGTAGAAAAGGACAAGTTTTTGGATGTTCAGGCTCTGCGCTTTCATCTTGACATCAACGGAAATACCGTACAGCAAGGATGCACTACCGACATGATTTTCGGTATAGATAGTTTGGTGGCCTACATTAGCCGCTATTTTACACTGAAGACGGGCGACATGATTTTTACCGGTACACCTGTCGGCGTGGGGCCGGTACATATAGACGACCATCTGGAGGGATATATAGAAGAACGCAAGGTGCTGGAATTTAACTGCAAGTGACAAATATATTGAAATACAAGACACTTTTTCGCCCAGTATGGGCAAGATGCGTAATGGCAGTGCTACTGCTTATGGTGGCATTGATGGCAAATGCGCAAAAATTCTATAACCTTACCGCACAACAGGTAAGGATAGACAGCGTAGCTCCCAGCTTTAGTTGTGCAATACCTTTGTGTGGTGCCTATACAGACAGTGTATATACGGTGTCAATAGCCTATCCTGAATATATTGACATGACTGCGGCAGACATAGCCCGCTACCAACAAATAATGCATAATGCAGAGGCATCTACCACGCCAACCATAGAACAACATATTGTAACAACTCGCCGCAAGGCCAGTTTAGAGGTCTCATTCTGTCCTGTGGTACACCGGGAAGGTCGCTACCAGTTGTTGGTAAGTTTCATGCTCGATGTACAATCACGTCAGCTAAGCCGTGCGGCCCGTCGCCGCCAGCGTGCGGCCGTAGTACCCATTGCCGAACGATATGCTGAGCAATCAGTATTGGCTTCTGGACGTTGGGCAAAAATACGTGTAAGCGAAAGCGGTGTGTATCAAATAACAGAGTCGCTTATACGCAGTGCCGGCTTCAACGATATAAGCCGCATACATGTATACGGCATGGGCGGAGCACTTATCGACGAAACACTGACAGGAGCCAGTCTGCAAGCTCATGATGATCTACGCGAAGTTCCTCTATGCCTGTCTAACGGGAAACGCTTGTTCTATGCACAAGGGCCAGTAAGCTGGAGTTCTAACGATGCCGATATACGCACCCGCAATCCCTATTCGCAGTATGGATATTATTTTATTACCCAAACCGATGAAGAAGCTACACCTGTAGATTCAGCCACATTTATCGGAGCAATATACCCTTCGGCTAAAGACTATCATTGGCTACACGAGACAGACAACTATGCCTGGTATAACGGTGGCCGCAATTTGGTAGAGAACACCCCAATAGCGCTTAATTCAGCACAGAGTTATACACTTTCTCCTTTTACCGCCTCGCAACAGAAAGCCCGTGTAACAGTAACCGTTACAGCCGGTATAGAGAGCAACGTAGAGATACTATTGGGCGACTCGTTGCTGGGTACTGTCAACATAAGTCCAAAAACTTACGACAAGGGTGCTGCTACCACTGCAACCTATAGCATAGACCGCTACGAAGGTTCACAGCAGATAACCCTAAAGACCATTGCTGGAGGTCCAGTACGCTTAGACTATATCTCTATGACTTTCGATGCCCCCGCTCCAGCCCCACTGCTTTCGAACAATATCCCTGTACCTGAATACGTATGTAATATCACGCCCCAAAATCACCATGCCGATGGTCAGGCCGATATGGTAATCATCATTCCTACCAGTCAGAAGCTGTTAACACAGGCCCAACGGCTAAAGCGTCTTCACGAGGAGCATGATTCTATGCGTGTAACAATAGTTCCGGCCGACGAACTATACAACGAATTTTCAAGCGGAACTCCCGATGCCAGTGCTTACCGCCACTATCTTAAGATGCTCTACGACCGAGCAAAAACAGAAAACGACATCCCACGTTATCTACTACTATTGGGCGATTGTGTATGGGACAACCGCATGCTTACAGGAGATACACGCCGCCTAAATGCCGATGACTATCTATTGTGTTACGAAAGCGAAAATTCGTTCAGCGAACTCTATAGCTATGTCAACGATGGTTTCTTTACTTTAATGGACGATGGCGAAGGTTCCAGCCTACTGCGAGACAAGGAAGATATTGCAGTAGGACGAATGCCTGTGACTACGGCAGAGGCCGCAAAGGGCATTATAGACAAGACTGAAAATTATATGACTAATGCCAATGCTGGCGCATGGCAGAATGTGTTGATGTTTATGGGCGACGACGGCAACCAAAATATCCATATGCACGATATAGACGCAGCCGCCGAACAAGTGGCCTCGTTGCATCCAGGATATCATATCAAGAAAGTAATGTGGGATGCATATCAGCGGGAGTCATCGGCCACCGGACACACTTATCCCGGGGCTACCCAAGATATAAAGCAACAAATGGCCAACGGCGCCCTAATTATGGACTATGGCGGGCACGGCCGGGCCGAACAACTCTCGCATGAAAAAGTTTTAACCATTACCGATTTCGAACAGTCACGCACAAATAATCTTCCCTTGTGGATAACGGCCTCGTGTGACATTATGGCTTTCGACGGCGTTGAAGCTACATTGGGCGAAACTGCTATATGCAACGCCAAAGGTGGGGCCGTGGCCTTTTGGGGTACTATGCGCACCGTGCAGACTACGTATAACAAGGCGATAAACATGGCTTATCTACGGCAGGTGCTTGCCGTTAACAACGGACGTCGCACTACCATAGGAGAGGCTCAGCGACTGGCCAAGAACGAAATGATAACCACAGGGCAAGACATTACTACCAATAAGTTGCAGTATGCCCTTTTAGGCGATCCGGCTCTTGCACTGGCAGTACCCACACTTACGGCCGTAATAGACAGTATAAACGGGAAGGCCGTGGGCGAAGGCACTACAAGACTTCAAGTAGGTAAGGTGGCTCGCATAGCCGGCCACATAGAACAGGCCGCTGATTTCAACGGTGTGGTTACGGCCACCATTCGCGATGTACGCGAACTGATAACCTGCCGGCAGAACAACGAAGCCGAAGCCCAGGAGGCATTTACATACTATGACCGCAAGCGTATAATCTATAATGGCGCCGATAGTGTAAGGGGTGGGAAATTTGCCATAACCTTTGCTGTACCCAAAGATATTTCTTACTCTGATGGTACCGGACTTATCAATATCTATGCCGTAGACAACGCCAAACAGCGCGAGGCCCATGGCGCATTCTACCGCTTCGGCGTAACTGGTGGAGATGTAGTTACCGACTCGGTAGGCCCATCGGTATACTGTTATCTCAACTCACCCCACTTTACTAACGGTGGAAAGGTAAATGCCACCCCATACTTTGTGGCCGAAATAAACGATGAGGATGGCATCAATGCTACCGGAACGGGCATAGGGCACGACCTATTGCTTACCATAGACGGCGACATGACCAAAACTTATACGCTAAACGACAATTTCAGTTTTGACTTCGGCACCTACACCCGCGGTACTACATATTATAATATACCCGAGCTGGAAGAGGGCAAGCACTCGCTTACCTTCCGCGCATGGGACGTACTTAACAATGCCACTACCACCCATCTCGACTTTACTGTAGTACGCGGATTGGAACCCAATATATTCAGCGTAGGACTGAGTAAAAATCCGGCAACAACCAGCACCACATTTATCGTGAACCACGACCGCACGGGCAGTCAGATGGATGTAGACATCGAAGTGTTCGACATGAGTGGACGCCTGTTGTGGAACCATTCTGAAAGCGGTGTACCTACAACAGGTGCCTACACCATAGACTGGGATCTGACAACAGACAATGGAGGCCGATTGCAAACCGGAGTGTATCTATACCGCGTCAAAGTAGGGGCCGACGGCAGTAAAAAGACATCAAAGGCCAAGAAACTTGTGGTTATTGGCAATAATTAGACCGTGGCTTACGTTATATAAGGGTGGCAATTATCAGAACCACCTATAAAGTATTTCAATCAGTAGAAAGACAATGAACAAATTCACTCGAATCCTTATCGCCATATTTCTTGTTATGGCCTCAGCCCAAATGCAAGCCCAAGACAAGAAGAATATGTTTAACCCAGTAAATAGCTCGGTAACCTCGCAGATGATAGCCCCAGATGCACGCGCTGCCGGTATGGGAGATGTGGGCGTGGCCACAGATGCCGACGTAAACTCGCAATACTGGAACCCCGCCAAATATCCGTTTACCATATCAAGGGCTGGAGTGGCTCTCAACTATACACCGTGGCTACGCCAACTGGTAAACGATATGGATGTAGCTTATCTTGCAGGCTATTACCGCATAGGCGACTATAGTGCTGTGTCGGCCTCGATGCGTTATTTCTCTATGGGCGAAGTCTTTATGGATGGGAATACTGGTGACAATGCCCAAACTATCAATCCCTACGAAATGTCGCTCGATGTGGCCTACTCGCTTATGCTCAGCGAAAAATTCTCCATTGCCGCCGGAGTGCGATGGATATATTCTGACCTTACCTTCAAATTCGACGAAGACACACAGCCCGGTTCGGCATTTGCAGCCGACATAGCCGCATACTATCAGAATTACATTAATATAGGACAGCGTGAATGCCAGTTAGGATTAGGTCTTAACATCTCGAATATAGGTAGTAAAATCACTTTTGGAGGCGACAACCACAGTTTCTTTATTCCTACCAATCTGCGCTTGGGTGCTTCACTAAAAGTTCCTATAGACGAGTACAACCGCATAACTTTTTCGGCCGATGCCAACAAACTACTGGTACCAACCTATCCCAAACAGCGCGATGACGAAACTACAGAAGCATACCAACAACGTGTGGAAGACGAATACTGGAACGTATCGTCTATCAGCGGAATATTCAAGAGCTTCAGTGATGCGCCTAACGGATTTAAGGAAGAGCTACAAGAGATAAACTGGAGCGCAGGTGCAGAGTACGAATACAATGACAAATTTTTCCTTCGTGCCGGTTATCACCACGAGAGCGAAAACAAAGGCAACCGCAAGTATTTCACTGTGGGTGCTGGATTTAAGATGAAGGTATTCTCGCTCGATGCCGGTTATGTAGTGGCCACAGCCAAGAGCAATCCTCTTGACCAAACACTTCGCTTTACACTGAGTTTCGACATGGATGGCATCAAGGATATTTTCCACCGCCGATAAATAACAATACAACTATGAAGATAAGAGTAGGCATGGGGTTCGATGTGCACCGGCTTGTATCTGGCCGCGATCTATGGCTCGGTGGTATAAAGATACCTCATACTATGGGCTTGTTGGGGCATAGCGATGCCGATGTGCTAATCCACGCCATTTGCGATGCCCTTTTGGGCGCAGCCAACATGCGCGATATAGGTTTTCATTTTCCTGACACGGCGGCCGATACACTCAATGTAGATAGCAAAATACTTCTATCCAAGACAGTGGCATTAATAGCTTCACACGGATATCGCGTGGGCAACGTTGACGCTACTGTATGTGCCGAGCAACCTAAAATAAATCCGCACGTACCAGCAATGAAAGCTTGTTTGGCACAGGTAATGGGAGTCGATGAAGATAGCGTGTCTATTAAGGCTACCACTACCGAGCGACTGGGGTACACAGGAAGAGAAGAAGGTATCAGTGCCTATGCAGTAGCACTGATAGAGAAAGACTAGAAGGTGGCCCAATAAAAACACCCATAAAAGAAAAAGTCCGTTTGCTATGTTTCTGACAAGGCAAGCGGACTTAGTCTTTGAAAACTGTTTCCTATAAAAGTATTATGTGTATCTTAGCATCTGTCCTGGGCGCAGGCGAGTGGTCTTGCGCAAGTTATTAAGCCTACACAGAGCATCGATAGTGGTTCCGCGCTTGGCAGCAATAGAAGAGAGAGTCTCTCCCTTGGCCACTTTGTGATACATCTTTTCGCTGCTGGCAGTAACTTTTTCTTGCTCTACACTTTGGCCTGTCACTTCAGCACGGGTATAAGAATCCTTGTATTTTCCACGCAAACGAGTGGCCTCTTCACCATCTTCGTTATACTTATTGCGACGGAACATGTAGGTATCGCAAGTAATATCTTGTTCTCTGAAATTAAAGAATATAGCCGGATTGAGTGCCACACCACACAAGCGGGTTTCAAAGTGTAGGTGAGAACCAGAACTACGTCCGGTGCTACCACCAAGACCAATCACCTCGCCAGCTCTTACTGACTGATTTTCAGTAACCAGTTGTTTTGACAGGTGTCCATATATGGTTTCAAGTCCGTTGGGATGGCGTATCACAATATATTTACCATAACCTCCGCGTTCGTATTTAACTATGCGAACCTTTCCCGAGAATGCAGCACGTATAGTATCGCCTATATAGACCTTTATATCAAGTCCTAAATGCTTTCTACCCCATCGGGTTCCAAAATTTGAAGTGATTACACGGCTTGGTGTAGGCATTGAGAAATGACGAAGGTCTATACGAAAAGAATCGGGTAATTCGGTGGCCTTATGTGCGTAAGTATTGTCCCATTCGCTATACAACTCAGCCGAAGGAGATATCTCGTTTTCTCTATTGACAAGACTTTGGAGTGCCAGCGTGTCTACACGCTTCATGCGGCGGTCTATGGGAGCCTGACGGGCAATCAGATCTTGCGCTGTAACCGGAATGGCTACAAACATGGTTAATCCCACAACTATAGTTTTAAATATTTTCTTCACTTCAATGTATATTTTAGGTCAGGAGCTGGCAAAAAATAAATACTTACCAGCAAAAAAATATTATGAAAAACACTCCAAATGGAGTATTTTGCAAATCACACATTACAAAGTTAGAAAAAAAAGTGGGAAAACATTGATTTTTAACAGAATTTATATTCTTGTTAACACAAATAATACTTTCTACAACGGTGAAAATAATATTTTTATCACTGCACTATCCACAAAATAGTGCTAAGAATGGTATTTTATAGAGCCCTTAGCTTATAGCCGACCAATTAACATTAGTTTTTCTCAGTTCCTTGAGCCTATCCCACAACATTTGGTATGTTGGGTTGTGGCATTCGGGGTCCCGATTGATTATGGCCTGGGCCTGTTCGCGTGCCAATTGTACTATCTGCCCATCGCGCGCAATATTGGCTATCTTCAGATCAAAGGCTATCCCGCTCTGTTGTGTTCCTTCCAAATCGCCTGGACCGCGCAGTTTAAGATCGGCCTCAGCAATACGGAACCCATCGTTGGTATCGCACATTATATCTATACGCTTGCGGGTGTCTTCGCTCAGTTTGAATGTGGTTACCAATATGCAGTAGCTCTGGTCTGCACCGCGACCTACACGCCCACGCAACTGATGCAGTTGCGAAAGACCGAACCGCTGGGCGTCAAGGATTACCATTACCGATGCATTGGGTACGTTAACCCCTACTTCAATAACTGTAGTAGCCACTAAGATTTGAGTTTCGCCCCGGGCAAAGCGTTGCATCTCGGCATCTTTATCCTTGGGTTTCATTCTGCCATGTACCTTACTGAGTTTGAATTCGGGAAATATATCACGCATAGCTTCGAAACCATCTTCCAGGTTTTTCAGATCCGATTTTTCGCTTTCTTCAATAAGCGGATATACTATGTACACTTGTCGCCCACTATTTATCTGCTGCCGTATACCCTGATAAAGGCTGGTAGTCTGATTGTCGTATTTATGAATGGTTTGAACGGGCTTACGACCAGGCGGCAACTCGTCAATAACACTTACGTCCAAGTCGCCGTATAACGTCATGGCCAGTGTTCGGGGTATGGGTGTAGCCGTCATAACAAGTATGTGGGGCGGGGTCTCACTTTTTGCCCACAACTTGGCCCTCTGTGCCACGCCAAAGCGATGCTGCTCGTCTACCACGGCCAGCCCGAGCTTTGCGAATACTACAGAATCTTCTATAATAGCATGTGTTCCAACGAGTATATTGATTTCTCCTTTGGCCAAACGTTCAAGAATATCTTTTCGCCGTTTTCCTTTGACCACGCCTGTCAATAGTTCGGTTTGGATATCCATATCGCCAAGAAATTGGCGGATAGTAGCCAAATGCTGTTCAGCCAAAATTTCGGTAGGGGCCATGATACATGCCTGGTATCCGTTGCCTATAGCTATGAGCATAGCCATGAGCGCTACCAGCGTCTTTCCCGAACCTACATCGCCTTGCAACAGACGGTTCATCTGTCTGCCACTTCCCATATCGTTTTTTATTTCGCGCACTACTCGTTTTTGGGCATTGGTAAGGTCGAAAGGAAGATGGTTGCGGTAGAAATCATTGAGTTCAGCACCAGCGCGACTGAATACAACACCCCGATACTTGCGGCGCTGGTCGCTGGCATAGCGCAGTATATTGAGCTGAACATAGAAAAGTTCTTCAAATTTAAGTCGGTAACGCGCCTGCTGCATTTGGACGGCGTTGTGCGGATAATGGATATAGAGCAGTGCGTTGCGCCTTGAAATCAAGTTAAGTGGCCCTGTAATGTAAGGGGGCAGAGTTTCTTCAATATTCTCTGGCAGTTTAGCAATGAGCGTTTTGGTTATTTTCTCCATGGCTCGCGATGTGATGCCAGCCTTTTTCATGCGCTCGGTAGTCATATAGTAAGGCTGCATACCCATTTCTGAAAGCTGCAATTGGGCTGCATCGTCTATATCGGGATGGGCAAACTGGTATCGGCCTGCATATACTGTAGGCTTGCCAAACACTATAAGCTCTTTTCCTACAGGATAGTTTTTGTAGATATACTGAGCTCCCTGAAACCATACCAAGTCTACTACGCCATGACCGTCGCTAAAGTGACCTACTATGCGTTTTTTACGAGCACCCATGGCATATTCGTCATAACCCAGCATACGTCCGCGAATTTGCACAAAGGGCATATCACCACTAATTTCGCTGATAAGATAGATACGACTGCGATCTACGTATTTATAGGGGTAATATTCCAACAGGTCACGCCAAGTGTTGATGCCGAGTTCCTTACTCAGAATCTCTTTCTTCTTGGGTCCTACACCTGGAAGATACATCACGTCTTGGTCGAGAATGTTCAGCACAGTATTTCGGCTATTTTCAAATCAAATGGTGTGGTTAATTTTATGTTTTCAGGATTTCCGTCTACCATCTCTACCTTGTTGCCCATGGCTTCTACTACAGAAGCGTCATCGGTAAATTCATTACGAAAAGGTTGGGCAAAAGCGCGTTTTATCAGTGCTATATCAAACACCTGCGGGGTCTGAACTATACGGTAGTTTTCACGCATCACATTATGCCCCTCGGATGCTGGGATGATGTAACGTAACGTATCGGTTACAGGCAGTACGGGAATTACGGCACCAGTATTGCGAGCCTTTTCATAACAATGCGCTATCACCGAAGTGGATACAAAGGGGCGAACCCCGTCGTGTATGCCCACTACTCCTTGCTCGCCGTCAGAAATAACAGCTATACCATTGCGCGACGAAGCGAAGCGCGTATCACCACCATCTACCACCGTATGCGCTATATTGAAATTATATTGTTGGCACAGTTCGCGCCAGTATTGTTGCTGCTGTCGGGGGAGTACGAGTATAATATTTATCTGTGGGTTGTACTCATAAAAGCGGGTGATAGTACGCATCAGCACTGGAATGCCCTTTACGGGAAGGAACTGTTTAGGAATATCAGAGCCCATACGCAGCCCCTTTCCTCCAGCCACGATAATGATATAATCCATGGTTGCTATTGCTGGATTAACCTATATACATCATCTGTTCTTTGAGCTCGGCCACGGCCTCTTCTGAAACAAATTTGCCGAGAATAGCGTAGCCGAAGGCCATTGATGCACCGGGACCCTTACCCGTAATCACATTACCGTCTACGGTCACTTGTTCCTGGGTATAAGTGGCACCAGTCATACGCTTTTCAAATCCCGGATAGCAGGTAGCTCGCTTGCCTTCCAAAACGCCTATCGACCCAAGCACTAACGGTGCGGCGCAGATAGCGGCCACAACCTTTCCTTGCTTGTACTGTTCAAGCAGTATCTTACGCAGTTCTCGATGACTGTTCAGATTGGTAGCGCCGGGCAGACCACCAGGCAGAAGCATGGCATCTACATCACTGAAATCGGTGATATCTTCTATCTTCAAGTCGGTTTCTAACTTAACCCCATGCGAAGTTTCTACTGTATTGCTGCCGGTTATGCTTACAGTCTTCACATCCATTCCACCCCGGCGGAGAATGTCTACTGGAGCCAACGCCTCGATATCTTCGAAGCCATTGGAAAGAAATTCATATACTTTTGCCATATTTTCAACTTATATTACAACAAAAAGTAGTATTTTTGTCGCATCATTCATGTGCAAATGTACTAAATGTTTGGCATTTGTATGCAAGAATGGAGGATAAAGATACTTAAAAATCAGATTATGGCGACAAAAGTACTGCGTTTTGCTCTCTTCGGAAAGGAGTTCCAAAAGGGTAAGGCCGAGTTTATCCATCAGCTTATAGAAAGTCTCAATGCTTATGAGGCCGAAGTCTATGTAGAGCGCACGTTCTACCAATACATTACATCTGTTTTAGACTTGAAGGTCGGGGTAAGCGGTGTCTTTGACAATTATAATTTCGATGTAGATTTTGTTATCTCTGTAGGTGGCGATGGTACTTTTCTGCGTGCCGCCAGCATGGTGGGTGCTAAGGGTACTCCCATTGTGGGTGTAAACACAGGCAGACTGGGCTTTTTGGCCGACATTCTTCCGGCCGACTTCCCTACGGCGTTAGAGGAAATTGTTTTTGGCAACTACACCATAGAGCCCCATGCAGTAATTAAGGTAGAGGCCGACGGCGAAATGATTGAGGGCAACCCATATGCGCTTAATGATATTGCTGTACTCAAGCGCGATAATGCGGCCATGATATCGGTGCGTACCTGCGTCAACGGCGAATATCTGGCCACCTACAAGGCCGATGGTCTGATTATAACCACTCCTACAGGTTCTACAGCCTATAGTCTTTCTAATGGTGGACCTATCATAGTGCCCGATGCTGGCATATTATGCCTTACCCCAGTAGCTTCGCACAGTCTCAATATACGTCCGATAGTTATCAATGACGACAGTGTGATAACCCTTGAGGTAGAGAGTCGTTCTCACAATTTTCTTGTGGCCGTCGACGGCCGTTCTGAAAAGTTGCTTGAGAGTACCCAACTTACCATAAGCAAGGCTTCTTATAATATTAATATGGTGAAACGCGGTGGCAGACGCTATTTTTCTACCTTGCGCGAGAAGATGATGTGGGGAGCCGACCACAGATAGTCCTTGTTAGGCTAAAATGGTAATCAGCATGAAAATATCTAACTGGATAAAACCTTCTGAATCGGCATATACTACTGGCCAGATTATGCGCTGGCTATGGCAGGCATGGCGAGGCAACCGCTTGCAGGCTGTGCTCAACGCCTCTATCGGCATGGCCATGGTGGGCATAAGCCTACTTCAGGTGTGGGCGGTAAAACGCGCCATAGATGTAGCTTCTAGTAATGTCCAGGGGTCTGTATATTGGGCTGTTGCCGTAATGGGAGTACTTATACTCATAGACTTCGCGCTCAATATGACATCGGTATGGATTCGCAATCTGCTGGGCGTAAAGGCACAGAACCGCATGCAGCAGTATATGCTCGACCGCATACTCCGTTCTGAGTGGAACGGACGCGAACGGCGACACTCGGGCGATGTTGTCAACCGACTGGAGAGCGATGTATCCAACGTAGTTACCTTTCTTACCGAAACCTTGCCAAACACACTGAGTATGTTGGTGCTCTTTGCGGGCGCTTTCTTCTACTTGTTCAGTCTTGACCGCCTCTTGGCCGTTATCACAGTAGCTCTGCTCCCCCTCTTTGTTGTACTTAGCAAGATATATATACGCCGCATGCGCCACCTTACCCGACAGGTACGCAATTCTGACTCGCGGGTGCAGAGCGTACTGCAAGAGGCCATACAGCACAGGGTGCTAATCAAAACGCTGGAGAACGACGGACTTATGGTAGACCGACTTGAAGATACCCACAGTCAACTGCGAAGCAATGTAATACGGCGCACACGGTTCAGATTGCTCTCCAACTTTATTCTCAACTTCGGTTTTTCTCTTACTTATCTTATCGCATTTCTTTGGGCGGCGGTACGTATGTCTATGCACACGCTGTCGTTTGGCGGTATGACGGCTTTTCTGCAACTGGTTAACCGAATACAGTCACCGGCACGCAACTTGAGCCGTCTTGTACCGGCATTTGTAAGTGTTTTCACC
>CAVHVH010000015.1:5130-22677 GCA_963639385.1 Oscillospiraceae bacterium | reverse complement strand
CCCGCCTCCCAGGCTTGGGAAGCCCGTGCACTACCGATGTGCTAATTCCGCATAAAATTTAAGAGCCGATACCGGGACTCGAACCCGGGACCCACGCATTACGAATGCGTTGCTCTACCAACTGAGCCATATCGGCATTTTTGCGATTGCAAAGTTAAATGTTTTTTCCGGAACTGCAAAACAAAAGGATAACAAAAAAAATGGAGGACGAGAGGACTGATTATTTCAACTTAGCATTGCAAATAACAAGTTGCCAATAAATCTAATGTTGAAAATATTAATGACCATCTACCTTATTTGTCGGCAGTTTTTGCTATTTTTGCAGTAACTAAGCGTTATGCACAATTAACAAGCAGAAAATATCATGTCATTATTATTGCCAGCAGACCTTCCTGCCATCAACACGCTACACCTTGAGCATATTCCTAATGTAACGGGATACGATACCAATAACATCTGCCAAACAGGGTATTTGCATATTGTTATACTCAATCTTATGCCAAAGAAACAGGAAACCGAAACCGATTTGGCCCGAATGTTGGCATATCCATCGCAAAAAATAAAAGTGAGTTTTATGAAATTGCGCTCGCACACGCCCAAACACACTTCGCCCGAGCATATGGAACGTTTCTATCATTACGCCGACGAGTTGTCTAACCGCCAATTCGATGGAATGATAGTCACTGGTGCCCCTGTAGAGACAGTAGATTATGAGGCGGTTGACTACTGGCAAGAACTTACAGAAGTATTCAATTGGTCACGCACCCATGTGCGCAGCACCCTCTATCTATGTTGGGGAGCTATGGCCGCTCTATATCACTTTTATGGCATACCCAAACACCAATTGACCACTAAACGTTTTGGGGTATTTAGCGTTTACTCTTGTATTACAAACGCACCTATATTCCATGGCTTCGATGATATTTTTTTTATGCCCAACAGCCGTCATACAGAAATTAGACATTCAGACATTGAGCAAATCAAAGAAGTAGAGATTATTGCCGATTCTACTGAGGCCGGGATATGTATGGTTGCTTCTTGGAAGCACGCCGATTTTTATGTATTAGGCCATTTGGAATATCCTGTATGGACACTTGGCGATGAATATCACCGCGACTTGGGCAAACGCAATGATGTAGATCTGCCCCAGCATTATTACCCAGGAGACAACGCCACACGTAAACCTTTATGCAATTGGCGATCTGCAGCTACACTATTTTATACCAATTGGATAAAATATTATGTTTGTCCACCTAACAATGAAGAAAACATAGTCAAATGAGAAAACTCGAACTTCTAGCTCCGGCCAAAAATTTGGAATGTGGCATTGCAGCTATAAACTGCGGTGCCGATGCTGTATATATAGGTGCAGCACGCTTCGGCGCACGGGCTGCCGCCGGAAATTCAGTTGAAGACATTACTTCTTTGTGCCGTTACGCCCATCAATTCGATGCTAAGGTATATGTAACGCTCAATACCATTATCTACGACAACGAATTTAACGACACCCTTATTCTTGCCAAGCAACTTAAAGATGCCGGAGTTGATGCACTGTTGATACAAGATATGGGACTGGTCAATCAAGTTCAATTACCCATACACGCCTCAACACAATGCGACACCCGCACAGCTGAGAAAGCCCTTTGGCTAGAGTCTTTAGGATTTTCCCGAGTAGTTCTCGCTCGCGAATTATCACTCACAGAGATTTCCACAATACACAAAGCTTCGCCCAACCTTGAACTTGAAGTGTTTGTACATGGTGCGCTATGTGTAAGCTATTCTGGAGTTTGCTATGCTTCACAATTCTGCTTCAATCGCAGTGCCAACCGCGGTGAATGTGCGCAATTCTGCCGACTTAAATTTGATCTTGTGGATGCAACGGGTAGGGAGATAGAACATCAACGACATCTTCTGTCGCTCAAAGACCTATGTCAAATAGACTCTCTAGAACAATTGGCCGATGCTGGAGCCTGCTCGTTTAAAATAGAAGGACGACTAAAAGATATTGAATATGTAAAAAATGTTGTTTCGGCGTACTCGCAACGACTTGATCAACTTGTAAACAAGCGCCCCGACGAATATTGTAGGGCATCCAAGGGCAAGACCATCTATGATTTCGAACCCAATCTCAATAAAACCTTCAACCGTGGCTATACAAGCTATTTTCTTAAGGGTCGCCAACCCAATATAGCCAGTTTCGACACCCCGAAAGCAATGGGCGAATATGTTGGAAATGTAAAAGAAATACGTGGCAAATCGTTTTCCGTATCTGGAATTGCTCGGTTTGCTAATGGAGACGGAATATGTTTTATCAACAGCAACCACGAACTCGAAGGATTTCGGGTTAACCGCGCTGAAGGCAACCGTCTGTTTCCTTTACACATGCCTAACACACTTAAACCTGGCACACCATTATACAGAAATTGTGACACGGCATTTTCAAAGCACCTTTCCTCATCAGAGGGGAAACGCAAAATACCCATAAGCCTAACTTTATCGACTACTCCCCAAGGTTTCGCCCTCGAAGCTTTTAACGTAAAAGCAGAAATAACATTCGAACACCAGTATGCTAAAACCAACCAACGCAAGAACATCTTTAAACAGTTGTCCAAATTAGGAAATACGCCATATACACTTGCCGACATAAACATTACCGATAGTGCCGATGTTTTATTCATCCCTTCTAGCCTATTAGCCGAACTAAGAAGAATACTTATCACGCTTTTAGAAGAGTCTACTGTTCCGATGTCAACACCTTTAGACGAAACTCCCCACACGACAAATACGGACAAGATTCCCAATGGTTGGCAACGCGAATACATACAGCATCCCTATCTTTACAACATATCGAACCAAAAGGCGCGTGAATTCTACCAATATAGGCGCCGCCAACAACTTCCACCTGCATTAGAAGTTGAGCCCGTCGCTCATCCTCTAATCATGCAGTGCAGGCATTGTCTACGATACGCGTTGGGATACTGTACACGGCATGGCGGGCAACGCCCCGACTGGAAAGAGCCATTAAGCCTACGGCTTGCCGATGGCAGGTGCTTCGAACTCAAATTTGCCTGCGATGAATGCCAAATGAACATTTACGCAAAAAATTAATACAACAACTATGAAAATCAGCAGGGTTACCATATTTCTATTGGCAGTGCTTGTTACATTAGCCTCATGTTACCACCGCCCGCACCATTACACGAGCCTATCAGCAGAACCATCTGGTGTACAAACAGATACATTATCATTCTACGCTTCACACCATTATACTGTAAATTATAATTTTATAGTACAATCCGATTCAGTTTCGCTCGTATCTCAACAACCTGAAGAGATACTGAGCAATATGCCTACCGACTCTTTTGCCGTAAAGCATGGCGGCCACCTTGTAGTAGCCGATTATCGAATGCTACCCCAAGACCCAATAGACTCTGTATGGATACAAGTGGCAACAGCATCACGTCATTTCGGATGGATACACGAAGGTAAACTATTATCTTCTGTTGTACCAGACGACCCTATTTCTGAGTTTATATCAATATTCTCAAACACCCATTTGCTTATTTTTCTCATCGTAATATGCGCCATAGGTGCAGTCTACCTGATTAAAAAGCTAAAACGCATGGATGCACCCATAGTGCATTTGCGAGACATAAACTCATTCTATCCCACTCTGCTTACACTATTGGTATCGTTAGCAGCCTCACTCTATGCGAGCATTCAGACATTCGCTCCCGAAGTATGGCGCCATTTCTACTTTAACCCTACCCTAAACCCAATGTCGGTGCCTACCCTTCTTTCGCTCTTCCTAATTTTGGTATGGAGCATGCTTATTGTAGGCGTTGCTATACTTGATGATGTACGGAGGCAACTACCAGTAAGCGACTCAATACTATATCTCTGCGGACTTGCTGCCGTATGTGCATTAGATTATATTATCTTTAGTATAACCTCTTTATATTATATAGGTTATATACTCTTAGTACTCTATTTTTGGTATGCACTAAGGCAATACGACAGACATTGTCACATGACTTATTATTGTGGAAAGTGCGGTGCCCTATTACATAGAAAGGGGAAATGCCCACACTGCGGAGCTATAAACGTATAGGAACCGTCCTAACAATTATTGCCGAACATTCAGTAATGGCTCTTTATATCGTAAGTACTTTAGGGTGCTTCTATAAATTACCACCGTTGAGTTTATTCTTTATTGAGAAATGGCGTTTTGCCGTCTTTCGGTTTCTTTTCGGTTCAGAGTGTCAGCTCTCTCAGTCATAATGCCCGCATTATTCTTTCGCTCACTTACACTCTGTCCTCGAAAATAATGCCGAATTATTGTGCAAGAGAGAGCAGAGGCAAACTTGCTTGACTTTGCTGAGCGTAGCCGACAATGCGTATGCAAATCAGACAAAGCTAATTTATAGAACCACCCTTTATTGTAACGAGGAAAATATATCCACATAGGGAAATGTATCGAGATTTCTATACCATAACAACTGCGAGGCCTTAAAATTCCTCATAAATAAGGATTGACAAAGACTACTATTTTGAGTAATTTTGCAGGCGTTTAGCAATTGTTTGGTACAAAATATGAATTACAAGAGAAAAGCCACTGCCATATATTTTTTGCTGATATTAGCCGTAACTGCAACAGCAATCGAAAAAAACACTGTAACACCAGTCATCAACGACACATCAAAGATAGTAGATATCGACGAGGTGGTAGTTATCCCCCAGCCTAAAGAGGCATTTTCTCTGCGTCAACAGCCTTTAAGTAGTTCTATGTTTGGTGCCAACGACCTACAACGTATAGCACTGCGCGACCTGCGCGACCTTTCGGCCTTTGTTCCTTCGTTTACCATGCCTTCGTATGGTTCGCGATATACTAGTTCTATATATATACGCGGAATCGGTTCAAGAATCAATAGCCCTGCTGTAGGTGTATACACCGATGGACTTCCACTAGCAAGCAAAAGCGCATACAACTGCCATAACTACGAACTGTCGCGTATTGACGTTCTACGCGGACCACAAGGTACACTCTATGGAATGAACACAGAAGGAGGAGTGATACGCACATATAGTATCAGCCCCATGGACTATCAAGGCACAAGAGCCAAATTAAGTGTTGGTTCACACCTTACACGACAAATAGAAATAGCCCATTATGCTAAGCCTAGCAACAAAACGGCATGGTCTCTTGCCGGTTTCTACAATGGTCAAAAAGGGTTCTTTACCAACGCTACCACTGGCAAACAGGCCGACAAAGCCAATGAGGCTGGAGGCAAAATGAGAATTATGTATCTGCCCACATCAAGTATAAAGCTAGACTACATTATAGACTATCAATATGTACGACAGAATGCATTTCCATATGGGCTATTTAACGGCAGCCAACAGACAATAGCAGCCAACAGAC
The DNA here is from genome assembly GCA_963639385.1 of Oscillospiraceae bacterium. Classification (GTDB taxonomy): domain Bacteria; phylum Bacteroidota; class Bacteroidia; order Bacteroidales; family Bacteroidaceae; genus Prevotella. Next base: position 17,255 of record CAVHVH010000015.1, on the reverse strand, counting down.
AATCGAACTACCGGCGCAACATGCTCAATACCGGATTTACCATTACCAAACAGTGGGATGGGATGATTTTCAACTCAACAACTAGCTACCAATTGATGAAAGACTATATGCTGATGGATATAGACTATACGTCTTACGATTTTATGCAGATGGAAGAGCGCCAACATCAAAATACAATAACCCACGAAATGGCCCTAAAGGGACAAACAGGACTTGGTAATGGACAAAATCAAGCTTGGCGATGGACTATAGGCTCATTTACATCCTATCAATGGAACAAGGTAGAAGCACCCGTATCTTTTTTCAGCGATATGAACAATATGATAAGCTCGAACATCCAAAATGCGATGTATAAAGCCATGGTCAACACTATGGCCGCACGCTTTGAAGCAACAGGAATGACAACCGAACAAGCCATAAATGCGGCCGAGCAAATGATAGAACAACGCGGAGGTGTCAACGTTACTACAAACTTGGGCACCATTCCCGGAAACTTCCATATACCTACTTTCAATCAAGGTATTTTCCATGAATCAAGTTTCGACATTTCCAAACTACTAACACTCACTATTGGTTTGAGATACGACTACTCAATGGTAAAAATTCTCTATAATGCACAGGCCGAAATGGCTTGCGATGCAATGGTTATGGGAAGCCAAGCCAGCAGTCGCCTGCTTTCATCCATGAGCAACAAAATACACAACAGCTACAACCAATTGTTACCTAAATTCGGACTAAACTACAAGCTGGGCACGAAAGGTTCTAACATTTATGGTGTGATAAGCAAAGGATATCGTGGGGGAGGATACAACTACCAAATGTTCTCTGACATTCTGCAGACCGAACTCAGTAACAATTCTAATCAACGGGGCGATTACACTATATCACATACAGACGAAGATTACAGCAATATAGCGCAAACAATAACCTATGCCCCAGAAACTACATGGAACTATGAAATAGGTGCACATATTAACAACAATAGGATACAAATGGATATTGCCGCCTATCTTACTACAGTAAACAATCTACAACTATCTGTAATGGCAGGCAACTACGGATTTGGCAGAATGATGGTCAACGCTGGCAGAAGTCGTAGCTTGGGCACAGAATTAGCTCTGCGTGGAAACCATCTTGACAATCACTTAACTTGGTCAGCAAGTTATGCATTTACTCAATCGGTCTTCAGAGACTACTGTGACCAACAAACCATAGACGGAGCTTCTACCACAATTAATTACCGACATCACAGAGTACCATTCATCCCCCAACATACATTCAGTGCAATAGTAGATTATAGCATAGACACTCACAACACACAAATACGAACTATAGTCATTGGCGCTAACGCCACTGCACAAGGTAGCATTTACTGGAACAATGCCAATAATCTTCGCCAACCTTTCTATGCTATTGCCGGCATACATTGTGATGCATTATTACGAAATGCCACTGTGTCTCTTTGGGGACGCAATATCACTAATTCGCACCCAAATACCTTTGTAGTAGAAAGTAGCGCAACTGGGAACCCCCTTGTCTTCGCTCAGCAAGGTACCCCCCTACAAATTGGTGTCGACATAAAACTGAATTTGTAAAACACCAATGAAATCAATAGACAAGCAGATATCCCGTCTCGCTATTCCTGCAGTCATTACCAACATTACAGTTCCACTCTTAGGTATGACCGACTTGGCCATTGCGGGCCACATGAGAAATGCTGCCTATATAGGAGCTGTTGCTATAGGTACAATGGCTTTTAATATGATTTACTGGATATTTGGTTTCCTAAGAATGGGAACTAGCGGACTTACCGCACAAGCTTTCGGCGCACATGACTACCAATACACTCGACTGTTACTACGCCAATCAATGATCGTTGCACTCGTCATAGCATTGATTGCCATTATATGCCAACGCATAATATTCCATTCTATCATTCTCATCATGCAACCAGATGCTAATGTAATTGAGGCCGTAGACACCTATTTCTCCATATGTATATGGGGCACTCCTGCCGTAATGGGCCTATACAGTCTTACAGGATGGTTTATTGGCATGCAAAATACCCATATTCCCATGTATGTTTCCATTGTACAAAACATCTTCAACTTGTCTATCTCTATCACACTGGTTCTTGGCTTTGGTTTCCATATTGAAGGCATTGCCTGGGGAACGACAATAGCTCAATGGGCCGGATTGGGTATGGCACTGCTTTGGCTCAACAAAAGCAAAAAAGTCCATACTGCTATTGCCGGCAAAAAAAACGATAATAAAAAATGGAATTATGGTATTTCACGCTTCTTCGCTATAAACAGAGACATCTTTCTACGCACACTTTTTTTAGTCATTGTCAATTTATTTTTCACCTCTTTCGGAGCAAGACAAGGCACACTGACCCTATCAGCCAACACTCTACTATTTACCCTATTTACTATTACTTCATTCTTGCTTGACGGGCTAGCCTATGCAGCCGAAGCATTAGGTGGAAAATACTATGGCGCAGCAGATGGTAAAACCTTTGGAATATTAACTAAACGACTATTTGTTATAGGAGGCATTATATCCGTAATATTTACGATAGCTTTTGCCTTAAGCGGCAATGGTATACTCCATCTCTTAACATCTAACCAAGAAGTTATCAACACGGCTCTACCCTATCTACCATGGGCTATAGCCATACCCTTGGCTGGCGTAACCGCTTTCTTGCTTGATGGCTTATTTATCGGCATTACTGCCACCCGGGCCATGCTTTGGTCTACATCCTTATCGGCTATCATTTTCTTTGTGCTATATTGGACATTCTCGCCCATATTGCATAACCATGCCCTATGGCTTGCCATGATAGTTTATCTTGCCATACGCGGCTTAGTAGAACTCTATATACTCCACTATTCCCCATCAATACTCAAATCATTTAAGGATAGTTCTAAAAATTACCACCGCTAAATTCTTTCTTTGTAGGGGGATTGCATTTTGAGCCGAATGATAAAGAAAGACGAGTTAACATTTTCAACGCGGCATAAAAAAAATACTTTTTCTTAGAACTGGCTATAAATTAATTGATTTTAGTTTGGCTACGAACTACGAAACTTGTAATTTTGCATATGAATAGTTATAGGGTGGTTCTATAAATTAGCTTTAGGCTGATTTCATATACATTGTTGGGTCGCGCTCGGTAAAATCAAGCAAGTTTGACTCTATAGTACAACGATTGAAGAAAAAGCGTAAGCAAACGCATGAATAGGCGCTTAGAACCGACAAAAATCCAAAAGAAGACAAGACGCCTATACCCCTAAAAACTATAAACATTCGGTGGAAATTTATAGAACCACCCATATATAAAAAACATATTTTTGGTATGAAAAAAATTATCTTTTTGACATTAATCATGGTTGCTATAACTACATATGCCCAGGAGAGAATGGCTATATGCAAGCACAACCACACAAATAAGAATCTCATTAACTATCACTTATATGACAGATCAAAAATAGACCGTGTAACCTTGGACAACAATGGAAAGATTTGTGTATATACTGGTGAAGATGAACACCTCTATAACAAAGTCCTTGTAGACAGCATAGTATTCTCGCGCCCTGCCAATTACGAAGACATTGGATATCCCGCATATCAAAAATTCTTTGTCAACGAATCTTTTAGCTCTTCATTAGGCGTATTCGAAGTTGCTACCACAAAAGGTACACCATGGGCATACGATTCACAATATAGCTGTGCCTTAGCCAAAGGATACAAAGACGGGAGCGTTACTCCCTCAGAGACATACTTATATTCTCCCGAATTTGATTTCACCAACACTACTGAAGCAACATTAGATTTCAGTTATAAAATGAACTACACCGGCTCTACCGTCAAAGTTCTCATCACAGACAATTTTTCCGGGGATGTTTCTACCACCGAATGGACAACCCTAAAGGAAGACTTGGAAAACCCAATGACTTTCAACAAGACGGTAAACATAAGTTGCGACATACCATCACGTTTCCTTGGAGAAAGCAATGTTGTCATAGCCTTTTTCCATTCATGTTCTACATCATCTTCTACATGGGAACTGACAAAGGTAAAGCTACAACAGAACACCACCTCGGATGACGGCAATAACGATAATGATGATACTGAAGACAGCGACCCGAGCAATACCAATAAAAACATTGTGTCTAAATCGGACAACAAGGAAGTATGGCGACTGGAATTTCCCAAAATCAAGGGCGACGACATGAATTTAGTAATCACTCATAGTACTGAAGACTATGGCATTACTTACTCTTTGGAATGGGATTGTGAAAAACGGGCCAACCGATGGACTTGCTACGAAATGTACAAAGATAATAGTGTAAAGAACGTAACCAGAAACGACAACTTCCGTGAAGACCCTGATATTCCAACAAAATACCAAACTACGCTAAGCGACTACAAAGGAAGTGGATATAGCCGTGGACATCTTTGCCCATCATCAGACCGCCTATGCTCATTAGAACAAAATAGCCAAACGTTCTATCTGTCTAACATGCAGCCACAAATACAAGGACACAACGGCGGAGTATGGAACAATCTTGAAATAAAGCTACGTGACAGTTGGAATCAAGATTCCATGCGCGACACGCTATATGTAGTAAAGGGTGCCACTATTGATGACAATAACATTATGACTTATACCAGTAGTGGATTGATTGTTCCACAATATTTCTACATAGCCCTACTAAGCGTCAAAGATGGTGTATACCATGCTTTAGGAGTATGGTCGCCGCATAAAACGGGCAGTACAACAGAGTATATAACCATTGATGAATTAGAAAAACGTACAGGCATTGACTTTTTCTGCAACTTGCCCGATGATATCGAAACAAAAGTAGAAGCCGAATACGATACTTCATATTGGGGTATTTAGCTATCATTTATGACCGGAACTCATTGCCCACATTCGCAAATGCGATGTTCACTTGATGATTTTATTTGCAGACGTAAATATCATTATTGTGAAAGCAATGGTCATCATTATGATAGCGGAAAAGGTTTTTAGGCATATCGTTGTGTTTCTCATAAAAAACGCCTAACTTTGCATTACGAAAGACAGCTTCCCGGCCCTGCCGCTGGTTCTCTATACGAGAACGAGAGGAAAGTCCGGGCAACATAGAGCGCTCCACTTCCGAAAATAGAAGCTATTGGTGACAATAGGGAAAAGTAGAAGAAAATAACCGCCATGATACTATATGCGCTTTGATAGCATATGTGTCGGGTAAGGGTGAGAAGGCAGTGTAAGAGACTGCCAGTCGACGGGTGACCGTCGGGCTGTACTTCCTGGAGGTTGCAAGTTCATGTAAACCATCGTCAGAGAGTTGCTCGCTTGATGCCCTTGGCAACGATGGAGGGTAGAACGCTAGAGCTGCGAGGTGACTTGCAGAGTAGATAAATGACAGGGCTCCAGTAATGGATACAGAACCCGGCTTATCAGGAAACTGTTTTTCTTTTCAACCTGCACAATGCATGGGAAACCTTTTGTTTTTTCATCCCCAATCGGTAACCATGTCAAATATATTTCTTAAATTTGCACCGCAATAAGACTATGCTTTTCTCTTTTTCGACTAACAAAAAACTACTATGACAAATAGAAATCAGAAAAATCGCTACCATACAAGCCACCACAGACATTTGGACGATTCAGAAATTTATAAAAGAAAAAATCTTAGCGCTTCAAAACGCCGCAAAATAATAGCTAAGATAACGTATCGAATTTTGTTTATTGCAGCTATATTCATCACATTATTTGCCATATACATATACACATGCTAAAGAGGATTACTTCATCTCTGAAACAAAGGCTACATCAGAGGAAACAATCCATATTATATACCCAAAGTATTTCTGCCAGAAGCATGCATATATTCAGTTATAGCAAGACGATATTTTATACAAGCATCAATATAATTAGTTCGTGACTTTTCATATAAAGCGTCAGCATGCAAGCGGTCGGTCATAGTTGAAGCACCGCTGCGATAAGCGCTGGCATGCTGCTTTTGGTTCTGCTCAGCCTGTTGCAGTTGGCGTTTGGCAACTTCTACTTGTTTATATTTTTCAACCATAGTATTCCATTTCTGAGCCACCTCAACTTTCATCAACTTTTGCTTATCATTATAGTCTATTTCTGCTTGTCGTAAGGATATTTCCGAACGCTTAAGCTTATGACGTCCACCCCACCAATCGGAAATAGGAACAGAAACTGCAACACCAGCCCACCAACCTGTTGGCGTGGTATCAAGAAAATCATGGTAAATACCATTTTCTCCTTGCGCCGACAAATAATGATAACTTAATGAAAATATAGCCCCCACGGTAGGAAGCAATGTGCCACGTGTATATTTCTTTTGTAATAAGGCCGCATCCTTTTTCATCTGCAACAATTTTGTTTCATGTCGGCCAAGCAGAGCTGCCGAAGGATCCACATAATAGTTATCAGGATTTTTAAGAGAGTAGATATCTTCCCACAACACGCTATCAACCACCTCAACACCAGTCAGATAAGCCAAATATTCGCGACAGAGTTTTTTGCCATTGTCAAGTTGCAGATGAGTACTCTCCAAAGAAGATGCATACAGATCTACCTCCATCTTGTCATTTGGGGTTACGAGTCCTGCCTTAAGAGCCAATGCTGCATCGTGACGCGCCTTGTCAACAAGAGAATCAATTGTTATCAACGAACGGTCTGCCTCGTATAGTTGCACCAGTTGCCAAAAATATTTTTCAACTTCCTTAATCAATTCATTTTCCTTGATGGCCGTAATTTCTTCGGTCGCTTTCACTCCTAATGCCGCCAGTTTATTAGCACTTGTCAGTCGGCCACCAGTATATATTGGTTGCTTTGCGCTTACATCTGCTAACACTCCATACTTCAATATCTTCGCATTTATATCTCCTTCAACATCGATATCCGAGAATGCTGCATATAGTTCAAAGGCCGTATTAAGAATCTCGGAGCCTTCGGCAAAGCCTTTATTGCGCATAAATCCTGTTGCCGATGCTGACACCATAGGAAAATACTTGGTGAACAGTTGTTTCTTCAATAATTTCATCGATTCTGTGGTCATTCGGCTTTTCTGCAACTCGGCATTATTTTTACATGCCGACATAACCGCCTGCTGTAGGGTAAAAACAGTCTGTGCTGTCACAGAGGAAGAGAAGAAGATCCCAACTACTATTATATATTTATACAAGTGTTTCATTTTGCAGATTTTTTATCCATAAGTTTCCAATATGCGCAAGGCATTACAATAACAACAAGTACTGTTGCTGTAATTGTTCCAAAACAGATTACCCATCCCATGGTAGGCCATAAGGTACTCTTCGACAATATCAAAGGCACTACGCCAAAAGCCGTAGTGGCCGATGTCAGCACTATGGGAATCATACGTCGGCGCCCTGCTTCCATGGCAGCATCACGCACAGGCATTCCCGATCTCCGTAGTTCCTCGGCATAGTCGAACATAATAACGGCATTACGCATAACGATTCCCAAGAGAGAGAACATACCAAGCATAGACATCATACTGAAATCTACCCCAGACAGTTTCAAACCTAAGGCTGCTCCTGGAATAGCAAGTAGCGTTCCACTCATAGCAAGAGCAGCCAAACGGAATCGTTTGAAATTTATTACCATAACTAGCAGGATCACACAAAGGCTTACAATGAAACTCTTTGTCAAAGGTTCTGCTAAATTTTTGTCAGTACGGTCGGCGCCCCATATTGCCGGCTTCACATCTTTGGGAAGTTTCGGCGTGAGGTCGTTCTTGATATATTGCTGGATCTGCTTGGAAATTTTAGCCTGACTATACCCAGGTTTGATATCGGTCTGTATAACTACACAGCGTTTACCCTGTACATGTTCTATAGAACTCTCGCGCCAATCGGGGGTAATCTTGGCAATCTGTCTAAGCGGTGTACTCCGCCCCATTGCAGTACCTACATATTCATCACCAATTCCGCCGGCGTCTTTTTGGTCATTTCGTTCAGCAGTATACAAAATTACAGGTATCTCATAGTCTTTATCCCAAATAGTACCCGACTTAAACCCACCATATTTCATGGCCATCTTTGACTCTACTGACAACCGAGTCACTCCCAACTGTGCTGCACTGATGGGGTCAAGATCTATACGTGCCACAGGCTGTTTCTCACCATAGGAATCGTGTACCCATATCGTACCATCAAGAGAACGCATAAACTGTTTCACAGAGTCAGCTACCTGATGCAAATGGTCATTATTCTCACTCTCAAACAATACGCTCAATCCCGAATCCATGCTATAAGACAACTGATACATTCTAACATAAGTTTCGGGCCACCGATCTTCAAAAAATCCCGTATAGTCATGTATCAAGTCCAATGTAGCTTCATTGCTCTTGCTTCTGACAATAATTTGCGAAAATGATTTGCCACCAAGTGCAATAGGAGCCGACACCATAAAACGGGGCATAAGCTGACCTACGAATTCTGTAACATCCTTCACACGCTCATCCTTTTGCAATACGGCAGCCACGCTATCTGTGATGGCCGCAGTACGGTCGATACTTGTGCCACTTGGGTTATGTATTTCTACCACAAACTGGTCACGGTCAGCTTTAGGCATCATTTGTTGAGGCGTCTGCGTAAAAAGCCAGATACCTGCAATAACAATGGCGGTACAAAAAGATATGGTAATCCATGGATGATGGAAGCACTGCACCATTGCCTTCTCGTAAAAATGCTGTACGGGGGCCAGCAGACGCGACTCCTTCTCAACGTCTTGCTTGGACATAGTCTTACCCAAGAATTTTAAATTAAGCAGTGGCGCTACTGTCATTGCAACAAACAACGATACCATAAGTGCCAAACTCAACGTGTAGATAAAGGCTTCGATAAACGGATTATTTGCCATAAACATTGGGGCAGGCAACAATACGAAGCATATACTCAGTGTAGCCACACAGATAGACGGAAATAACGTATGGGCACTCATCACCGCCGAATACCAACGCGACTTCCCTTCTCGTTGCAATTTTTGGTGCGCATCAATAACAATGATTGTGTCATCGACTACCATTCCCAACGCTACAGTAAGTGCTGCGAGTGTAATGGTACTCAACGAGATATTACACATATTCATTGCCGCTATCGTGATAATGATAGTTACAGGGATGGATACACTTGCCACCATGGCCGACCTGAAGGGAAAAAGCAGAAGCATAACAATCAGTACAATCACAATAGCTTCTGCAAAATCACCAAAGAAACCATAGACAGAATCCTTTACTACCTTCGGTTGATCGGCAATATGGGTGACATTGACTCCGGGTGGTAGAGTCTCCTTGAAATCGTTTACGATGCTACTCACATCTTTTCCAAAATCAATAATATCCCCTCCACTTTTCATCTCCATACTTAGAAGTACGGCCCTATTGCCATTATTAATAATGTAGCTTTTCAGTTCTGGATATTCGCGCACTACTCGCGCCACATCCTTTAGGCGTACTATCTTTCCAGTAGGGTCATTTATAATAATTTGGTCTGCTAACTCGCGCTCAGTTTCATAGTTAGAAGTAACATATATAGGCATATCCACATCGTCTGTTCCAAGATGTGCGCCTCCTGTAGTGAGTCCTTGCATAGTGAGTAGCGCATTAATCATGGTACTATTCACCCCATAACGTACCATTCTCTCTTTGTCGAGATAGATACTTATCTGTTCGTGCAGAACACCTTGTTTGCGCAGATTAGAAATATTCGGTACTCCCTGTAGTTTTGTCTTCAGTTGGGATGCATATTCATCAAGTTCGCGATAACTCTTATCTTTGCTATCTATGACTATGAGTTCTGCGGCCGCATCACCAAATCTGTCTAGTATGGCCACACCAAGAACACCAGTGGGAAGCACTGTCTTTTGGAGCAACGGTAACCCGTCGCGTATACGTCCCCACACAGCATTCGGATCTTTAGAAGCCTCCTCTGTAAGTAACAATTTTACGGTGGCTATTCCATCGCTCGAAGTAGAATTTAGTTCTTCCGACTTTATTTCATTGAAGCTCAGTAGATATTCTTCCAACTTATTGGTAAGTTGCTTTTCCACTTCCTCTGCTGATGCACCTGGATATACTGCCACCAACAATGCATTTGTCATCTTGAATTCAGGAAACTCCTGTTTTGGCATCATCCACATTGAAGCGATACCAGAACCAATGAGAAGCATCAGAAAGAACACCACCAAACGGTGGTTATGCATGGTATATTGGGTAAAATTCGGGATTTTCATCTTCTTTCTACTTCACTTCTTTTATGCTCTGACCTTCACAAACTTTGATTTGTCCCTCTACGATGACATGATCGCCATTATTTATACCATTATAAATAATAACGCCATCTTGGGAATACATGCCTATATCAACAGGCTGGCGATATGCTTTCCCATTTTTAGCTACCCACACATAGGCATCTCCGCCCGTGTTGAGCTTCACCGCATTTACGGGTAGTATAAATCCTTTACGCCCCTGCGTAGACTCCGGCCATAACTGTACGTTACATACCATGCCTTGCATAAGTTTGTGCTGACTATTGTTAACATTAAGACGAGCTTCATAACTATGGGTGAGTGGATCACTTGATACAGAAATAGCGTTGATGTGCGCATTAAACACAGTGGAATCGCCTAAGGCTAACACATATATCTTTGCAGCATCTCCTTTCTTTATCTTTGAGATTTCACGTTCGGGAATTGGTATTTTTACAGTTACTTCACTCAAATCGAGAATGGTAAAGGCAGACATTAACAAGCCATAGTTTTCTCCCACTTCTATATTTCGTTTTCCTATCACACCCGACACAGGTGCGTATAGACGGGTATCCTCAAGTCTCTTCTTGGCAGAAGTAAACATACTGCGAGCCTGTTCGAGTTTTGTCTGTACCTCTACATATTTAATATCAGATATGCTTTGCTCATCGTGCATCATGTTCACTCGCCTCATGGCATCTTCTGCTTGATTCAGCGTTGCACGCGCCATATCATAACTATTCTGCATATCTTGAGGATCGAGTTCAGCCAGCAGTTGACCTTTCTTTACTGGGTCGCCTTCACCTACATATACACGCATCACTGTTCCAGGTACACGAAAACCTATCCCTGTGGAAGTCTTCGCCTCCACTTCTCCTACATAATACCATTTATTTTCAAGTGTACACTGTTTGGCTATCATGGTTTTGCATGGTTGTACGGTATCTTTGGTTTTCTTTTTCTCCGAACACGATGCAAAAGCAACTATGACAATAACAAGCAATATGCCATTAACAACATTTTTTATTTTCATCGATTTATCAATCACTAATTATGCAAAAATCCGATTAATGTAGCGAAAGTACGAATAAAATTCGAGAAATCGGCACCTTTTGATTAAATCTTCCCATTTAAAAGGCTTTTTACGATTTTCTACCAATTTATATCGCTATAAATTTTGCCCCCCCGAAAAAAATGAGCTACCTTTGTAACACATCTTATTTATAAACATACAAACATATGAAAAGACTAATCTCCTTTATTATCATGCTTCTTGCCGTACTAACTATTCAGGCAGGCATCTTCTACACAAGAAAAGCTTCTGGAATTGTGTACTATACCGACGGGCATAAGAAATCTTTCAAAACTATTACCATACCATATGCGGGTGACAAGAAATTTAAAGCCATTGACGAATCTGGAAAGAAAGTAACCATCAAGTCGATAGACGTAGAGCATTTGGAACTTTGGAACCCTGACTATCCCGAAGAATCACGTGATGTTCTTTGGTGCTGTGCCGATACAAAAGCCAATGGAACAAAAAAATTCCTTGCATGGTGTTTTGTTGCCGGACAAGGTAAATACATTAGTTTCTTTACCCATGAAGGTAAATACATTATGCGAAAAGATGGTTTAGCCATGGTTATAAGAAACACTTCTCCTGGCCCTACCCTTATTTGCATCAAACCTGCCGTATCGAATGAATACGAATATGTAGGAGTTATGGGCATTTTGGAATTTGCAAGCAAGAAACTAACAAAGAAACTGGTAGAAAAGTTCATCTATGACGACCCAACCTTATGCAAATCACTCC
>CAVHVH010000015.1:0-5120 GCA_963639385.1 Oscillospiraceae bacterium | reverse complement strand
ACTCCAGGAGAAAAACTGGAAAGGTCAGGTTTACGAACTGCTTGATTTCGTAGCCGGAGCATATAATCCGCAGAAATAACCCACGTGCTAGATTGAGAAGATTATTGTTGAGCACTAAGAAACAAGCCCAAAGTCTAGTAAAACCAGACTTTGGGCTTACTTTTATTTTTTTAGTAGTTCTATAAAATACTACATTTCATACCTATGGATGGCGTTAGGGACTTTATCATACTTAACACTCCTTTCCCGGTACAAACATTCCTCCAAAAATACGCTCTTTTATTTAGGTGTCTTGAATTTTTCGCCAGTTGTCTCTGCCAAACGACGGCCAAACTGCGTAGGATAACCTTGCCGAACTACACGAGCGCCCATCCCTGTCTTTGTACGCAAGAAAGTACGACCCTTGGTAGGTTTTACAACCATATCATTATACTTTACTATAAGAAAAGTAGCCAAATCGCGCCAAGTAGCCAACATATTTTGTGCCTGAGTATTACTATACTCTGTAAGATATTTTACGGCAGCTGTTTTGTCATTATTGTACAAGGCAATAGCCTCATCTTCTACACTCTTCTGACGGGCAAAATAGCTATTTTCCAAGCTATCACGCACCTCGCGCAATGTAGGAAACATTTGACTATAACGGGGATATACCATATTACTTACCCAATTACATACCCAATAGGCGTTTCGATCAGAAAATGTCACAGCATCGGCACCTGGTGTGTTGTAACACTCGGGCTGAATGGTGTTACCGCAATATATAGGAGTATAGGCTATCATGTTACCATCATCGTTTCCCCACCAAATAACTCCACCTATCTCGCGGGGAAGCCATGAGCGCATTTGACTTACATAACTGAAAGCTGACTGTTGGGTACTGGTAGGACGCTCGTTGAAATACTTTACGCCATCAACTGTATACGACAAGGGTGTAGGTCTATATGGCATCTGCCATATTCCACCGCCAATATCGCATGTGTCTGTTGCAAGAGGAGTACCCTCGTAATGGTCACGCATACAAGCCTGAACCTCTTGAACCGACACTTTATGGTCGGGAACTATCCAAAGCGGCATATCCTCGGCATCCTTATCTTTACCCAAAGCCCAGGGAAGATAACGGTCGAAGCCCTTGTCAAAATGACGGAAAAAGCTCCACACACGCGCATCGCAAAAACGGCGTCCACCAAAATCGGGAGCATCGTAAGCCCATTTCCATGAGAAATCGGCATCCTTACCAGTAAACCATCCTTTTGAGCGGGCGAAGGTAATTACATCTTTTGAATAAAGCACATTCTTCTTGTCCTTCATATTGAACTTTCCTATACGGCTCTGGTTGGCATGGGCACAGATAGCATTGTCAGGTATACGTTGTGCCACCCACACTACGCCCTTAGATCCAGTACCTTTACCCATCATTTCCATAATCCAAGCCTCGTTAGGATCGCAAATAGTAAAGGTTTCTCCACTACTATTGAAACCATAAGTTTCGGCAAGATTTGTCATTACGCTTATAGCTTCTCTGGCCGATCGGCTACGCTGAAGGGCAATATAAATTAGGCTACCATAATCTAACAACCCCGTTTTATCGATCATTTCATCACGGCCACCATATGTGGTTTCGCCTATTGTAACCTGATACTCGTTAATGTTTCCTATCACATTATATGTAACAGGAGCCTCTGGTATAGAACCATAATATTCACCGGTATCCCAATCGTATATTTGACGCATTGATCCTTTGGGGTGAACACCGGCTGGAAAATGCGCTAAATTAACAAACATACCATAATCATCAGCATTATAGGTACAGATTACCGAACCATCAGTTGACGCTTGTCTGCCCACTATAAAATTAGTGCAAGCATTAGATTTTATCCCAACTAAAGACAAAATCAACAAAATAACATATCGATACATAATAATTTGGTTTAGCAAGCTTTAAAACTCAAATCAAGTCCCTTAACCGAATGGGTGAGAGCACCTACTGAAATAAAGTCAACACCCTGTTCGGCATATCCCCGTATGGTATCAAGAGTGATGTTTCCACTCGACTCAACTTCGTATCTATGGTTGATAAGTTCTACCGCTTTGCGAGTATCAGAAACCGAGAAATTATCAAGCATAATACGATTTACTCCACCGCATTCAAGCACTTGATTAAGTTCCTCAAAATTACGAACTTCTATCTCTATCTTCAAGTCAAGATTATGGTCTTCTAGATATTTGTGACAGCGGGTAATGGCTTGGGATATTCCACCTGCGAAGTCAACATGGTTGTCCTTGAGCAATATCATATCAAAAAGACCAATTCTATGATTGGTTCCTCCTCCTATCTTAACCGCTAGTTTCTCAAGCATACGCATTCCTGGAGTGGTCTTACGTGTATCAAGGACTCGTGCGCCCGTTCCCGCTATACGCACTACATAACGATGTGTCATTGTGGCAATACCACTCATTCTCTGCATTATATTCAGCATTAAACGTTCTGTCTGCAACAACGACCTTACCTTTCCGGTCACCACCATGGCTATATCTCCACGATGTACTGGCGTTCCATCGGTGATAAGTACTTCAACAAGCATGGTTGAATCAAAACGGGCAAATACCTTTTTTGCTATCTCCACACCCGCAAGTATTCCATCTTCCTTGACAAGCAGATGCGATTTTCCCATAGCATCCTCAGGGATACAACACAAAGTAGTATGATCTCCATCGCCAATGTCTTCTGCAAAAGACAAGTCTATAAGGCGGTCAATTAATTCGTCAACGTTCTGCATTATTGTATATTTTATAGTATTAAAAGTCACTTAATTTTATCTGGCCTATGCTGTAATGGCTTTTGTGATTTTGGCATCACTAATGGGGTTTTCTCTATTTGCAGTTTTCCCCTTACCGTTTTGGGTGAAGATAGCGTATCTACGGGTTTCACGTTTGAAGTGTCTAAATCGGTTTGAGGTGCCGAGGGCAACGGCTTGGTATGCATTCTTACCAACTGGATATTATTAACAAACATAAGTTGCAACGTCGTAGCCGATTCTAACTGACTTTGGCTTTTGCCTAATATAAAATAGCCTTTAATTTCCTTTATCCCTATTCTTCCATAATCAGATAGGTTTAGCGTCAAATATCCTGGCATAGACACTTGAGTGAAGGTAGAAATTACACTATCGTTAGCCAACGTGATCGCCAACAAAGCACAAGCATTACGAGTTCCGTCTTGATATATAAAATTACAGTCAAAAGACAATCTGAAGGCATCGCCAGCATGATACGAGGTATCACATTTTATAGTAAAGTTTTTTTGGTTAAATGGTGCTTTAGGCACAAGAACCAACGAGCGTGAATCGTTCCACACATTAGCAGTATCTCCTGTAGAACTCAAGTTACCCATTCCCTCCAAATCTGAAGCCGACACGCCCAACGAACCTGCTTCTGCACGCAAGCGTTCTTCCAAATTGGCATAAATCTTTGACAGTTCATCAGTATGGCGCATATAATAAGACAAAGAGCCGTCAAATTCTTCTTGCGTAATTCCATACTTGCGAAGTACTGCATCTTGATAGATACGCTCAGCCTCTCCTGTGTTTACCTGTTGCGAAGCCAAACTCTTTGACAAATGATAGTCATACATTACATCTTCCATCTTGTCTCTTGACAAAACCGAAGAAGGCAAAGAAGGCTTACAACCAACAAAGAGAAATTGCATTGCCAATAGGAACAAGAAAGAGAAACCCTTCCCTATTCTAACGAACTTGCATTTACAACTCTTTCTTTTCAACATTGTCATTGTTGTTTTTTGAAAACAAAGGTAATGTTTCCAACTCTTTACGGCAAACTATAAGCAACAATACCACTCCAACGCTTATGCAAGCATCTGCAAAATTAAACACAGGTGAGAAGAAAATAAATTCACTCCCGCCTACGAATGGTACCCATGAAGGCCACGAAGTAACAATAAGGGGGAAATAGAACATATCCACTACTTTTCCCATTAGGAATGGAGCATACCCTGTTCCAAACGGAACACATGAAGACACCGTAAATGGCGTAGAAGCATTAAAGACGAGCCCATAAAACATTGAGTCAAGTATATTTCCCGCAGCACCGGCAAATATCATTGACAATAACACTATATAACAAAGACGGGCACGCTGGCGCACCTGGCGATGTATATACCAGCCTATAACACAAATCGCCGCAATACGCAAAATACTCAACAGGAACTTATTGATAAATGTCATACCATAGGCCATCCCGTTATTCTCAACAAAATCGATATAAAACCAGTCTGTTATATGGATAGAATCACCCAAGCACATATTGGTTTTTACCCAAATCTTGATAAATTGGTCTATAACCAATAGTACAACCACCATAAGTATCGAGGTCCATCCGGGCGACAATACGCTTTTTATTTTTTTCATCTTACTGTTTACGGGCGTTTTTGGATGCCACGCTCAATGTTGCATGAGGCACTGCGCGCAATCGCTCCTTAGGAATCAGCTCTCCAGTCATACGGTCTATACCATAAGTCTTATTGTCTATACGCACAAGAGCCGCCTCCAAACCTTGAATAAATTTCTTGTGACGTGCGGCCATCTCTACCATTTGCTCTTTAGATTGGGTCAAACTACCTTCTTCCAAAGCCTTATATGTAGGTGACGTATCATCAACATCATTGGTGTCTTGGTTCATCAACCTGCGCATTACTTTATTATAACTTTCACGCGCCACAGCTAATTTCTCATTAATAATAGTGCGGAACTCTTGCAGTTCTTCATCACTATAACGCACCTTGGTTTCCATACATTAACAATTTTATTAACCGTGTGTCACAGACATAAGCTTATCGGCTACACATGGTTATATTATTAATTAATTTTTTACTATTTGTATGCATACAGCAAAGTCGTCAAATTCTACTTTATTGCCTTCATTCTCTTCCAAAGTAATGATATTGGCAAGAACTTGCGTCTTTATGTAATCAGCATAATTGTCAATAGCTTTCAGTATTTTCTCGTTTGGACTCACTTTTACGGCTATACGGTCGGTTATTTCAAAACCAGCATCCTTGCGTATGTTTTGGATACGATTAATTAGTTCGCGAGCCATACCCT
>CAVHVH010000014.1:0-23193 GCA_963639385.1 Oscillospiraceae bacterium | reverse complement strand
TTTTTAGGCCGTATTTTAACTTCTATTAACCACAAATCGTCAATTTATTGTTAATATCTGTTATTCATTACAAGAAATATCCCTACATTTTTCACCACGCAAACACAACAAACGAAACGACAGAAAAAATGCCAAAAAATTATTTGAAGCCATTGTCGGGTGGTTCTATAAATTACCACCATTAACGAAATTTAATTATCATAATTTGCACATATATATAATATTAGCGAATTTTGCATAAATCTATACAACCGCATAGCCAAACTTGATATCATTAGAAAACATGACATACTATTCAGATACAAAGCTACTCCACGTCTGTAGCCCACATACACCCTACCGCAGCGCAGTATCCATTACGCTGACAGTACGTACCATCGTGATTGCGATGGTAATGATTATGGCGGCTACTATGGCTAAGGCACAACATACAACAACGGCAAGCGATACTATTCCCCTTAATTTTACAAGATGGTTTACCACACTCGCCCAAAATCGCAATATCTACAACCGATACAACGACAGCATATTCCTTATACACGACCACAACCGCTGGGTAAAATTCTTCTACAACAGGGCCTACACCAACCACCAACTCTACAATAGTAACAAACTATGTTTAGACAGCATAAGGATGGCTATTATGCACCCCCGAAAAAAGGGTGACCTTTCCGTTTACAATTCGTTTACCTATGCGCTCTTCAAGAAATACATACCCTACAGTAGGTCTGACCCATTCTTGATGCTCGAACTGTGCGACCTTATAGACACCCTACACAAAGAACTGCCAGACTCAATGAAGTACACTAACTACATTAACGCATGGCGGGGAGGGGCGTATTACAATATTTGGAATATAACTGGCAGCAGCGAACACCTAAAGAAGGCATACGACAATTTTTCGCTTTGCATAACCGACGATGCTAAACGATACCCGGCTTTCGAAACCAACTATATGATGTGCATGTACTCGCTCTGCACCCATATCTTTGTGCAGGATAAAATAGAGACCATAGCAGACCTTCGCCGACATATAAAACAGCTAAGACTGCACATGGCTCACAACAAGGAGTTCTATGCCCGCAACAAGATAAAGACCGACTATATATACAAACGGCTCGACACGGCCGATGACAACCTGATACGCAACATATATCTGGTTGACACCACATCGTTGCCCAAAGAAACGGCACATCGTATGATGCGCAAGCTGGTGGAAATGAACATGCGCACCCCCAATATTTCAGACTTCACCTATCTGCGTACTAAACTTATGCAGATACAGTTAGGACAAACTACGCCAAAAGATGCCCTGCACAGCTTCAGAGCCCGCTATATGAGAGCAATGGAGGAAATGAAGAACAAGCGGTTTACTTCTACCCAGTTTATACAACACTTGATACCCTATAACACGCTGTTCTACCTGAACGACATAGCTGCCATTCCGTACAGAGAGAAACGGAAAAATGTGCACATGATGTGTAAAGACATAGAAAGGGCTTTCCAACACCGCAGTGACCAACAGAGTGTGACCAACTTTGTAAAAAGCCTCAACACCCTTGTTACCTACGAACGCATAACAAAATATCTGAAACCCAAGGAACGTATCCAGTTCCTTACCAACTTGTCTGTATCGACCAACGTAACCACATACGCCCACTCGGTACACGTAAGCGAGATAGCCGCCGAATTCACCGCAAGCATAGCCGAGAACCAGCCGGAACTACTGGCCGGACACATGTACAAAACGGCCAAGAGCGTAAAAAAACATAAGAAAGACATAGTGGCCTTTGCCCGCGAAGCAGCACTCTACCACGACTTGGGCAAGAACAGTATGATACCCGTAGTAGACAATGACTACCGCCCTATAACAAACCTGGAGTTCAGCATTATCAAACAACACCCCGAAAAGGGACTGAAATACCTAAAACTGGATCCGCGGCTGGAGAAATACCACGATACCACGCTGGGACACCACAAGTGGTACAACGGTAAAGGAGGATACCCCGACAACTTTGACAACACAAAATCGCCCTTCCGCATAATGATAGATATCATCACCCTGAGCGACTGTATGCAGGCTGCAACCGAGCATGTAGGGCGAAACTACAAGGGCGAAAAGACCTTCAACACTGTAATGACCGAGTTCCGCCGTGATGCCGGCACCCGATACAATCCGGATCTGGTAAAGCATATCGACGCCAACCCTAAATTGGCCGAAAAACTTACCGACCTGCTGGACGATGGATGGGTAGAGATATACTATAAAATATATAGTCAATACTTTGTAAATAAGCAATAATCCTACAAGGATGCTATTAAGGGTGGTTCTATAAATAAATTTCTCTGATCAAAAAAAAGCTGGAGAATATCATATTAATGCATTTATAATAATGTATCTTTGCACATTGAAAAGTTACATATCCTTATCATTATAAACAAAAACTGACAGATGAAAAAAACATTTACCCTAATGGCTCTGCTTCTGTTTGCTGTAATTACGGCAACAGCCATGCCCGCACGCCCTAACCAATGGCGCATGCTCACTCTGGCCGACGGCACACAGGTAAGAGCCACTCTTGTAGGCGACGAGCACAGTCACTGGTTCTACGACAAAGACGGCAATACCTATGTATCGGCCGGTAACGGCACCTACCGAAAAAGCGACATAACCACCGTAGCCGCCCGTGGAGCTCTGCGTCGTGCCCAAGCTAACCGTCACTATGCCAATCGCCGCAAAGTAGACGTATCTGGAAACCGCGGCAACTTTGAAGGTACAAAGAAAGGCCTTATCATACTTGTAAACTTCAAAAACAAGCAGTTCAACGCCAGTCATACCCTGGACTTGTACAAGAAGGTTGCCAACAACGAAAACTACAAGGAGGGAGATTACTACGGCAGCATAAAAGACTACTTCAACGCACAGAGCGATGGCAAATTCACCATCGATTTCGATGTAGTAGGCCCCGTAACGGTATCGCAAAATTATGCATACTATGGCGCCAATGATACCTACAACAACGACCAGGCTCCAGAAGAGATGATTATAGAAGCCTGCAAACTGGTAGACAGCCAGATAGACTTTTCTACCTACGACTGGGGAGGAACCGGCGAAGTAGACCAAGTATATGTAATCTATGCCGGAAAAGGTGAAGCCGATGGTGGCGACGACGATACCATATGGCCACACGCATGGGACTTGGCCAGTGCCAACAAGAGTCTCACGCTCGATGGAGTAAAGATAAACTCATACGCCTGTTCAGCCGAACTGAGCAGTACTGGCATCGATGGTATAGGAAGTATATGCCACGAATTCTCACACTGCCTGGGATACCCCGACGCATACGACACAAGCTATAGCGGCAACTTTGGTATGTCTTCTTTCGACATTATGGACCAAGGTGGCTACAACAACGATGGTTTCTGCCCTCCAGGATACACCGCCTACGAAAAATGGATAGCCGGATGGTTGGACTATGAAGTGTTGGACGCCGACAATGTAACCGTTTCTAACCTCAAACCTACCAGCAATGGCGGAAAAGCCTACGTACTATACAACAAAGGCAACAAAAACGAATATTTTGTCTTGGAGAACCGCCAGCAAGAAAAATGGGACACCTATATTGAAACCTCTGGACTACAGATAACACACTTAGACTACGATGTGAACTGCTGGACAAACAACGTAGTAAACACGCTGGGCACATACAAAAAGATTAACGGATACACAGCCGACTTTACCAACAACCACCAACGGTACACCTTGGTACACGCTGACAACGACGATGACAGCAAGTATTGGAACAGTAGCGAACAATACTACACAAAGACTACCTTAGAGGGAGACCTGTATCCCTATAAGGGAAAGAATAAACTTAGCGACTCAACAAAACCTTCGTTCGGTCTATATAACAACAACGCCGACGGCACACGTAAGATGGGATGCGCCATAAGTGATATCACTGACAACGGCGATGGTACCATAAGCTTTAACTATATAGCAAAGGAAGAAACCGAACCTACCCCCGAAGGACAAATATTCTACGAGAGCTTTGACCAATGTGAAGGAACTGGTGGTAACGATGACCAGTGGAGTGGATCCGGCATAGCCCAAAGCACACTAAACACCGACAATGCCGGATGGAGCAGCTCGTCAGGAAACGGAGGCGATAGATGCGCCAAATTCGGAAGCACTAAGAAAAGTGGCATTGTAACATCACCCGAGATAACTCTCACGGGCAAAGCCAAGGTAACTTTCAAGGCTGCCCCATGGGGTACCGACGGAACATCACTAACAGTGGCCTACGACGGCACTACTGTGGCCACCCTCACTATGAAGACCGGCGAATGGACCGATTTTAGCGTAGACATTACCGGAAACGGTTCTGGCAAGCTTACCTTCACCCCCACAAAGCGGTTTTTCCTGGACGAGGTTCGCGTAGTGGCCGAAGGCTCTTCTACCGGTATCAGCACTATTAAACCCGCCAACCCAGCCAGCAACAACCGCATCTATACTATACAGGGACAGTATGTAGGCACAAGTATAGACACCCTGCCACAAGGCATCTACATTATTGGAGGTAAGAAAGTGATAAAATAACAAGCCAAATACCACTGTGAACTGACAGATAGTTCAAAGAGTATCCGCTTTAAGAAAGCCTATTATATATAGGTAGTAGACAATACTTAGATAAAAGGGAGCATGCTGATTACTGGCATGCTCCCTTTTATTTAAGTATTTATGGGTGGTACTATAAATTAGCGGCCCCTAAAATAGGAACAGATAGAAAGCAATAGTATTGAAACAATAATCCCTCTCACCAGATGAAACTCCAGTAAGAGGGATTATAATTATCGTCCGACAAGGCTTAAGGATAGTTCTAAGAAATTACCACCCTTAGCGTTATAGACTTTTAGTTACTGAACACGATATGATCGGCATCAGCATCTACAGTTATAGGTTTCTCCTTGCTAACCTTGTCGGCCAAGAGCATACGACTCAAATCGTTGAGTACATAATCTTGTATGGCGCGCTTTACAGGACGTGCACCAAAGGCGGGGTCGTAACCCACCCGGGCCAAGAATTCAACTGCAGCTGGGGTCCAGCCAAGGGTTACACCCTGGTCGGCAACCATCTTCTTGAGTTTGTTAAGTTGCAGTTCCACTATCTGCGAAATCTGTTCCTTGGCCAAAGGATGGAAGGTGATAATATCATCGATACGGTTCAAAAATTCGGGACGCATAATCTTGCTTAGCATCTCGCGCGTGGCATTCGAAGTCATTATTATAATGGTGTTCTTAAAGTTTACCACACGCCCCTTATTATCGGTAAGACGTCCATCGTCAAGTACCTGTAAGAGGGTATTAAACACGTCAGGGTGAGCTTTTTCTATCTCGTCGAAGAGCACTACCGAGTAAGGTTTACGCCTTACGGCCTCGGTAAGCTGACCACCCTCATCGTAGCCTACATACCCCGGAGGCGCACCTATAAGGCGCGTCACGCTGAACTTCTCCTGGTATTCGCTCATATCTATACGCGTCATCATATTTTCATCGTTAAACAGATACTCGGCCAAAGCCTTGGCCAGCTCTGTTTTTCCTACACCGGTAGTACCCAAGAATATAAACGATGCTATTGGTCTCTTTGGGTCTTGTAGACCAGCTCTTGATCGGCGCACAGCATCTGCCACGGCATTGATGGCCTCATCCTGCCCTATCACTCTATGGTGCAGTTCTTCCTCAAGATGCAACAGTTTCTCGCGCTCGCTCTGCATCATCTTTGCCACAGGTATTCCCGTCCAGCGACTTACTACCTCGGCTATATCGTCGGCGGTTACCTCCTCGCGCACCATGGCTTCGCCGCCCTGGGCAGCTTGCAATTGCCGCTGGATATTCTCTATATCGTCTTGTATACTCTTAAGCCTACCATAGCGAATTTCAGCCACGCGGCCGTAATTGCCTTCGCGCTCGGCTTTATCGGCCTCGAACCTCAGGTTTTCCATTTCCTGCTTGTCCTGCTGTATCTTGTTGACCAGTGCCTTCTCTGATTCCCATTTGGCACGGTACTGGCGCTCGCGTTCACTAAGTGAAGCAATTTCCTGGTCGAGTCGGGCGAGCGAATCATGTAGATTGTCGGCCTGACCATCAGTGGCACCATTGTCCTTACGGTGGTTTATCTCGCTACGTATAGCCTCACGCTCTATCTCGAGCTGCTTCAGATGGCGGTCTATCTCGTCCAGGTCTTCGGGCAACGAATCGCGCTCCATACGTAGTTTAGCTGCGGCCTCATCCATAAGGTCTATGGCCTTGTCGGGCAAGAACCTATCAGATATATACCGTTCAGAGAGTTTTACGGCGGCTATACAAGCATCGTCTTGAATACGAACCTTATGATGGTTTTCGTAACGCTCTTTCAGTCCACGTAGTATACTGATGGCATCTATCTCGTCTGGTTCGCCTACCATAACCGTTTGGAAGCGTCGCTCCAGGGCTTTGTCTTTCTCAAAATATTTTTGATATTCGTTGAGCGTGGTGGCTCCTATGGCGCGCAGTTCACCACGTGCCAATGCCGGTTTCAGAATATTGGCGGCATCCATAGCCCCCTCGCCTCCGCCTGCACCAACCAGGGTGTGTATCTCGTCGATAAAGAGAATTATATTACCGTTGGCCTGGGTAACTTCCTTGATAACACTCTTTAGACGCTCTTCAAATTCGCCCTTGTATTTGGCTCCGGCAACAAGTGCGCCCATATCGAGAGAATACAATTGTTTATCCTTTAGGTTCTCGGGCACGTCACCGCGTACTATACGCTGGGCGAGTCCTTCTACTATGGCGGTTTTTCCGGTACCGGGTTCGCCTATAAGTATAGGGTTGTTCTTGGTACGGCGAGAGAGAATCTGCAATACACGGCGTATCTCCTCGTCGCGGCCTACTACAGGGTCAAGTTTACCCGTGCGGGCGCGGTCTATCAGGTTTTGGGCATATTTACCAAGAGCCTGATAGTTCTCGTCGGCCTGAGCGCCATCAACCTTCTTGCCTTGCCGCAGTTCGGCCACAGCCTTGTCTACTCCATCGGTAGTAATGCCCGCATCACGCAGTATACGGGCGGCAGTATTCTGAGTTTTCAGCATAGCCATAAGCATTGGTTCTATGGCCACGTATTCGTCGCCCATTCGTGCTGCCTCGGTCATAGCCTTCTGCAGTATTTCGTTGGTAGCATTGGTAAAATAGGGTTCTCCGCCCTGTACCTTGGGCAGTCTGCTTATCTCACCGGCTACCACAGCGTCTATCTGCTGCTGGTTGACACCCAATTTCTGAAAAATGAAATGGGTTACGTCTTTACCCTTGTCTATGATACCCGCCAAGAGATGTACCGGCTCAATGGCTTGGTTTTGTGCCATTTGCGCTTTGTTGACTGCGCTCTGCACAGCCTCCTGCGCCTTGATTGTAAATTTGTCGAATGTCATATTGTCTATAGTTTTTATTGTTTTCGTTTATGTTTGTTCAACGATGAAGATACAAAGTGTGTTCCGAGGGGTAAAAACTGACAAAATGGCAGATAAAGTATGCCTTTTTGTCATCATCCCAAGGCTATGGCGCACACAATTAACATTATTTATTAAGGTTTATAGAAAGGCTCATCCTTATTATTCTTAACTTTGTAAAAAATAAAAACTATATAACAACAACAATGAAACGCAATCTGTTAATTTCAACCTTTCTTGCGACAACTCTATTCATAACAGCAGGAACGACAGCTACTGCCCAAAAGCAAGTCAAGCACTCTTTCAAAATAGAGAGCGGCAACTTTGTATACGATGGCAAGCCCATACAGATACATTCGGGCGAAATGCATTATTCGCGTGTTCCCGCTCCCTACTGGCACCACCGCCTACGTATGATGAAGGCGCTGGGACTGAATGCCGTGGCCACATACGTATTTTGGAATTTCCACGAGACATCGCCCGGTGTATGGGACTGGTCTACTGGCAGCCATAATCTGCGCGGATTTCTCAAGGCTGCAGCCGACGAGGGGATGATGGTTATATTGCGCCCCGGCCCTTACGCCTGTGGCGAATGGGAATACGGAGGATATCCATGGTGGCTAAGTACTGTACCGGGTATGAAGATACGCACTCTCAACCAGCCTTTCCTTGACTCGT
Organism: Oscillospiraceae bacterium; assembly: GCA_963639385.1. Classification (GTDB taxonomy): domain Bacteria; phylum Bacteroidota; class Bacteroidia; order Bacteroidales; family Bacteroidaceae; genus Prevotella. Next base: position 15,031 of record CAVHVH010000014.1, on the reverse strand, counting down.
GCCGCACTTATATCAACCAACTCGCTGCACAGGTACGCGATTATCAAGTAACCAAGGGTGGTCCTATAGTTATGGTACAGGCTGAAAACGAGTTTGGCTCGTATGTAAGCCAGCGCAAGGATATATCGCTGGAAACCCATCGCGAATACAGCGTAGCCATCTGCAAGCAACTTAAAGAAGCCGGCTTTGATATTCCTATGTTTACCAGCGATGGAAGCTGGCTCTTCGAAGGCGGATACATAGAAGGTGCGCTGCCCACCTGCAATGGTGAGAACAACATAGCCACCATCAAGAAGAAGGTAGATGCCTACCACGGCGGAAAGGGTCCGTATATGGTTGCCGAATTTTACACCGGGTGGTTGGACCATTGGAACGAACCATTCCAAAAAGTGTCTTCAGATGTATTTACCAAGCAGATGCAGAAATATCTTGATGCTGGTGTAAGCTTTAATTTCTATATGGTTCACGGAGGTACCAATTTCGGCTTTACTTCGGGAGCCAACTACACCAAGGACTTACGTCTGCAGCCCGACCTTACCAGTTACGACTACGATGCCCCTATCAGCGAGGCTGGATGGGCCACTCCCAAATACGAGGCCATACGCTCTATACTGATGAAGTATAACAATAAGGTACCCGCCATACCCGAGCGCATACCCGTAATTACGCTGCCAAAGATAAAACTTACCAATACGCAAAATCTGTTTGACCGTATAGAAAAGATGACACCCGTAGAAAGCGACACTATGCCTACATTCGAGGCGTTAGGACAAGGCTACGGCTATGTACTCTACCGCCGCCACTTCAACCAGCCCATCTCAGGACTATTAAAGGCAGAAGGACTGGCCGACTACGGTATAGTTTACGTAAACGGAGAGAAGGTGGGCGAACTGAATATTGTTACTGGAGTTGACAGTATAGAGGTTGACATACCCTTCAATAGCACGCTCGACATACTGGTAGAGAATATGGGACGCATCAACTATGGAGCCCGCATCTCTGAGAGCTTCAAGGGATTTACTAAGCCCATTACCATAGACGACAACCCCATTGAAGGTGAATGGAAGATGTATTGTTTGCCTATGAGCCAAGTCCCCGTACTAGCCAATAGCGACCACGGCTACGCCAAAGGTCTGCCCGTAATCTATCAGGGGCAGTTTGATGTAGCATCGCCAGGCGACACGTTCCTTGACATGGAGACCTGGGGTAAGGGCATAGTGTTTGTCAACGGCATCAACCTGGGCCGCTACTGGAAAGTAGGTCCACAACAGACACTCTATCTGCCAGGTTGCTTCCTTAAGAAGGGCAAGAATAGCATTGTTATCTTTGAGCAACAGAATGATACCCGCCACGACTACATTGAAGGTATAGACACGCCCAAACTGGACATTCTCAAGAAATAGACAATTGGGTGCTATAAATTCACCCAATATTTTATTAGGTTTCATCCGCCATTCGTTGTGAAACGAAGGCGGTTTTTTTGTTGCTATAGGGTTCTGCAACACAATCATCTAAAGTACATCTACCACATTATAGCGGCTCACGTACCATATGCAGACGTATCTCTACCAGCCACTATTACCTTTGTTTTGTATCTACAACTAAAAAAGGCAACCTTTACCGCCCGGCCTATAGCCAAAGCAATAAAGGTTACCCTAATATTCGTGGTCTAAGCCGTAAGCTTAGATACTGTGCTAAAAATTACCGCCTTAGAGAGGCTTATATTCTACGAAAGCTTCCATAGCTTCATAGCAGGCCAAGCCTAACGAGCTATAGAGAGCTGCTGTAGCACGGTTGCGGTCTTCGGCGCGTTGCCAGAACAGACGCTCATCGTTACCAAGGAATGGAGCGCTCTCCATCTGTGAAGAGTGCTTGAGAATAGAGTTACGCTTAGCACGCAGTTCCTCAGGACTCATAGGCACACACATCTCGATGTTTTCAATTTCCCACTCTGCCCATGCACCGCGATACATCCATATACGGCAGTCCTTGAGCCATTCTGCGCCAACCTTCTTCTCTTCGTCGATAGCAGCGAACACAGCATCGGTACACTTGCGGTGAGTACCATGAGGGTCGGCCAAGTCGCCGGCCACGAACACCTCATGAGGCTTCACAGTGCGCAGCAGGTCGCGTACTATCTCAACATCCTTTTCTGTCATAGGCAACTTCTCTATCTTTCCACTCTCGTAGAAGGGCAGATCAAGGAAGTGTACATGATCAAGCGGAATATTATTATATGTGCAGGCAGTGCGGGCCTCGCCGCGACGTATCAATCCCTTGATGGTACGTACATCGGGAATATCTATATCGCCCTCTTTCTTATTCTTCAGCACATCCTTTATTTCTTTGTACATACGACTTATCACCTCGTCTTTGCTATCCATGAAGAGCTGATTAAAGCCGTTAATGAAGTGCATGAAGCGCGTTACCTCTTCGTCGCCCACAGCTATGTTTCCACTGGTTTCATAGGCCACGTGCAGGTCATGTCCCTGCTTTACCAAGCGCTGAATGGTGCCTCCCATAGAGATTACATCATCATCAGGATGGGGCGAGAACACTACCACACGCTTGGGGAATGGTTTAGCTCGCTCTGGGCGATAGGTATCATCGGCATTGGGCTTACCACCGGGCCATCCGGTAATAGTATGCTGCAGGTCGTTGAATATCTTGATATTAGCATTGTATGCCGAGCCGTATAGCGCCAATAGTTCAGATAGTCCGTTCTCGTTGTAGTCTTTGTTGGTAAGCTTCAGAATAGGTTTGCCGGTAATCTGGCAGAGCCATACCAAGGCAGCACGGGTAAGCTTATCGGTCCACTTACAGCTGGATACCAGCCAGGGGTGGATGATACGTGTAAGCTTGGCTGCTGCAGGCAGGTCTATCACTACATGGGCAGAGTTGTGGGTCTGCAGGAACGATGCGGGAATATTGTCGGTTATCTTTCCCTCTACCATATCGTGTATAATATCGGCCTTCTCTTCTCCCCATGCGGTAACATACACCTTACGGGCGGCCAAAATATCAGCTATACCCAGGGTTACAGAACATGGTGGAACGGGTTCTTGCGAACCAAAGCTCATGGTCATTTCCTGGCGACTTATGCTGTCAATAAGGATAAGGCGAGCTTGCGAAGTAATAGTAGAACCGGGCTCGTTGGTAGCCACGTTACCCATACGGCCTACACCGAGCAGCATAACATCTATACCGCCGAATGTCTGTATGCGCTGTTCGTAGAGTCGGCACTGGTTCTGCACCTCTTCCTGAGCTATAGAACCATCTATGGTGTAGATGTTCTGTTCTGGTATATCTACATGCGAAAGCAGGCGGCTACGCAACTGACTGATGGTGCTGTGCTGGCTATCCGGAGCCAAGGGGAAGAATTCATAGGCATTAAACACCACTACATTGCGGAAGCTTACCTGCTTCTTTTCGTAGCGGGCTATTAGTTCATTAAACACGGGGGTGAGCGACTGGCCCGTACCCATACCTATTACGCAGTACTTGCCCAGCTGCTCCTTAGCCTTGATTTCAGCCACTATGGCATCGGCTATCTTGTATGCTCCTTCTTCTGCCGTGGGGTAGATATCGGTAGGAATATGCTCGTTGCGGGTTATCTCGGAGCGTTCTACCGCCGTCTTGGTGTTATAAAACTCTTCGGGAACTGTGTTAAATACAATCTGTGAACTTAGATTAAGTCTCATTGTCTTTCAGTTGAAGTCGTTATAAATTGTCTTTCTCTATATCTTTGAAATACTTGTAAGTACCCACTTTCAGCTCGTCGGCGGCTGCCTCGTCGGCCACGATTACGGCATGGGGATGCTGCTGCAGGGCACTTATAGTCCAGGCCTGGGTTACAGGGCCCTCTACGGCTGCCTGCAGGGCACGTGCCTTATGGTGACCGTTAACCAAAATCATCACCTCGCGGGCGGCCATCACAGTACCTACACCTACGGTGAGTGCATGCTTGGGCACCTTATTTACATCGTTGTCAAAGAAACGACTATTGGCTATAATGGTATCGGTAGTGAGTGTCTTTACACGGGTACGCGATGTGAGTGATGAGAATGGTTCGTTGAAGGCTATATGACCATCAGGACCTATACCACCCAGGAAGAGGTCTATACCGCCAGCCTCGGCTATCATCTGCTCATAGTGGGCACACTCGGCTTCCAGATCAGTTGCGTTGCCGTTAAGTATATGTACATTCTCAGCGGGGCAGTCTATGTGGTCAAAGAGATTGCGACGCATAAACGAGTGATAACTCTCAGGGTGGCTTTCGGGCAGACCTACATACTCATCCATATTGAATGTAACCACATGCTTGAAGCTTACCTTTCCGGCCTTGTAGGCTTCTACCAGGCAGCGGTACATACCCTCTGGCGACGAGCCGGTGGGCAAACCCAGTACAAAAGGTTTCTCTGCCGATGGGTTGGCAGCATTGATACGCTCTACTACATGATTGGCAGCCCACTGTGACAGCTGCGCATAGTCTGGTTCGATAATTAATCTCATTGTTGTATTGTTTAAGTTTTATTTTTTACCTTACAAAGGTACTTATTATTGGTAAGACAATGCACTAAAAACAGCACAAAAAAGTTACCTCAATGCCCTTTTTTATCTTTTTTAAGGATATACTGTACGCTGATAACTATTCGTTTAAGAGTATTTCTTAAAAAAATACCACCGCATATCTACACTCAAAAAATAGTCACAAAATCTAACAATGCTAATTTATAGAACCACCCTTAATAATGTTTAACATTACATTTTAACACTACAAAACCATATTTTCGTAATTTTGTATTTTAATTTCAAAGTTATTTTCAAAATAACTTAATGACAGTGAATGGATAATCTGCACTCGCAAATAAATACAAATATAAAAACAGAATGATGACAAAGCATTTTTCTTTTTCTGCCAAAAGCGCTTTTTTAACACATATCCTTGTGGCGGCATTGACTATGACTATGCTGATACTGCCCAGCCAGACCATGGCTGATGAGTCAGAGACAGACTCAAAGCCAACGGCATACGCCATGTACAAAAATTTCAAGCTTACATTCAAGTACGGTATCAAGCCCGATTATAAGTATTTGTACGATGTAGATACAACTACAGTAGACACTCCAGAATGGAACCTTTATTTAAAAAATAAGGGCTATGCTGCAGCTACTGTTAAAATAATAGAGTTCGACCCTTCGTTTGCCAATGTACACCCAATATCATGCTATAGATGGTTCCATGATTTTACAGAATTGAACACGGTAAAAGGACTGGAATATCTTAACACCGAAAAGGTAACAAACATGGCTCTCATGTTCGCCAACTGCGGAAATCTTACAGAGTTGGATCTTAGCCATTTTAACACCAGCAACGTTACCGAAATGGCATCTATGTTCTACGAATGTACTGGACTTACAACGCTCAACCTTACCAGTTTCAATACCAGCAACGTAACCGAAATGGAGTACATGTTCTACGACTGTAAAGGACTTACAACGCTCGACCTTACCAGTTTTAATACCAGTAAGGTTTTCAATATGGAACGCATGTTTGCCTATTGTTCAAACCTTGCTACTGTATACGCCAGCGATGCTTTCAGCACAGATCGGGTAACAACGGGCAACGACATGTTCATTAACTGCGAAAAGATACAGGCACACGGAGGGTACGATGAGACAAATATCGGGTCCTCAAGAGCTAATTTCACAAAGCAATGGGGATACTTCAAAACTTACTACAAGGTAGGCGATACCAAGCACGAGTTCTATGGAATAGCTCCATTAAGCGTAGACAACCTTGAGATAACCGACGGAGCCGACTTTACCACCTACTCTACCTTTACAGCCACACAAGCCCAATACACCCGCACAATGCCGTCAAACTGGGGTACAATCTGTCTGCCCTTCGCTATAGATGCCGAGGCCGTAGAAGACTGCAAATTCTTTGGCTTGAGCAGTGTAACCAATGACAAGATAGAACTTACCCAACTTACTGGCACTATAACTGGCGGCACACCCGTATTGGTATACTCGACCACAAAAGACTTGAACATCACCGCCAGCAATACACCTATAGTAAAGGCCGCCGCCACTGGCGAAACAGTAGACGGATGGCAGCTTACGGGCTCGTTTACCGAAGCCAACGTTGACGACAACGACTATATCATATCGAAAAACAAGTTCTGGTTAGCCAGTCAACTGAAAACCGCCGCCACAGGCACCACTACGATAAAATCGAAAGCCATGAGGGCCTGGATTACACCTGGAGCCGATACTGCTCCCAAGGCCAGCGCACTGGCTATATCTACCAGTGAGACTACCGCCATTGATGCACTCGATGCATTGGAAAACAACAAGGCCGAAATATACGATATACAGGGGCGCCGCGTCACAGAGTTACACAAAGGCATAAATATAGTAAAGACAGGCAACACCGTCAAGAAGATTATAGTAAAATAACAATCTGCAACACAAGGAAACATGATCAAGAAGAAATATACCCCCCCATATACAGAAGCTATCAAGATATACACCCAGACTATTCTTGCCGGGTCTGATTTGAACCGTGGCAACCCTGACAGCAGCGGCAACTCGCCTGAGCCCGACAGCGACAACACATTTTGGACTGAATAACAACACGCTATATTTGAAAAAGACAATACCCGTTGTAGGCATGGCATGTGCCGCATGTGCCGCCAACGTAGAACGCAAGCTTAACGCTATTGAAGGTGTCAACTCGGCCGCAGTATCGCTGGCCGGGCGTACGGTATTGGTAGACTATGACCCTAACCGCATATCCTTAGAAGATATGAAGCGCAGTGTGAGCGAGGCTGGATACGATTTGGTAATCGAACCGGGACGCAACGCCGAAGAGATTGCCAGCAGAGAATACACACTGCTGAAAAGACGCACTGCGTTATCGTGGATTTTAGCTATACTTACCATGGGGTTCGGCATGGGGTGGTTCTACACCAGTACTGACACTACGACAGCACGCAGTCTGAACAACCAAATGGCCATGATAACAGCCCTGGCCAATATGATATGGTGCGGCCGAAATTTCTACATATCGGCTTGGCGACAACTCTTGCACGGCACGGCTAATATGGACTCGTTGGTAGCACTGAGCACGCTGGTGGCTTTTCTTTTCAGCACTTTCAATACATTTTGGGGCGAGAGCGTGTGGGGAGCTCAAGGTATGGAGTGGCACACGTACTTCGACTCTTCGGTAATGATTGTCACCTTTGTGCTTACAGGTCGTTGCCTGGAAGAGAAGGCCAAAGATAGCACCGCTGCAAGCATACGCCGCCTAATGGGACTACAAGCCAAGACAGCCCTACTGGTAAGCAACGGCGAGACCCGACAAGTACCTCTGTCCACCATAGAGCCGGGCGACGTGATAGAGGTTAGCGCTGGAGAAAAAATTCCGGTTGACGGCACCGTTATTCAGGCCGAAAGCTTCATGACTGCTGGCACTGTATACGTAGACGAAGCTATGATTACCGGCGAGCCTACGCCCGTAGCCAAACGGTCTGGCGATAAGATAACAGCCGGAACTATACCCAGCCAGGGCAAACTGCGCATGCGCACAACCCAAACGGGCGAGCATACTGTTCTGGCACAGATAATAAAGGCCGTACAGGAGGCACAGGGAAGCAAGGCTCCCGTACAGCGCATCATAGACCGTGCGGCAAGGGTGTTTGTACCTACTGTGGCAGTTATAGCCATGGCCACCTTTATTATATGGTGGGTTGTTGGAGGCACAACGGCCATACCCCAAGCCATTATCTCGGCCGTATCGGTACTGGTAATTGCCTGTCCGTGTGCCATGGGATTGGCCACGCCTACAGCCTTGATGGTAGGCATAGGCAAGGCTGCCGAAAAGCAAATTCTCATAAAAGACGCCACAGCTTTGGAAAGGCTCGGAAAAACCACAGCCATAGTAACCGACAAGACTGGAACTCTGACCATACCCAACCCCAATATAGACTTTACAAAGACCTGCAACACCCCCGAAGAGCGCGAGACGCTGAAGCCCAACGCTACACAAGCTATAGACAAGTTGAAAGCTGAAGGCATTGAGGTATGGCTAATGAGTGGCGATACCGACGAGGCTGTAAGCTACTGGGCCAAAAAAGCTGGCATAAGTCATTGGCAAAGTATGGCCAAACCTGACGACAAACAACAACTGGTAAAACGCCTGCAAGACCAGGGTAAACGGGTAATGATGATTGGCGACGGTATAAACGACACGCAGGCTTTGGCCACGGCCGATGTAAGTATGGCTATGGGGCGAGGCACCGATGTAGCTATAGACGTGGCCCAAGTAACTCTGATGGGCAACGACCTAATGGCTATACCCGAAGCCATAAAACTGAGTCGCAAGACTACTGGTATGATATGGCAGAACCTATTTTGGGCTTTTGCCTACAATATAGTTTGTATACCGCTGGCGGCTGGCATCCCCTATCTTATAGGCACAAACTTCCAGATAACGCCCATGTGGGCCAGCGTTTTGATGGCATGCTCGAGCGTAAGCGTAGTGGCTAACTCCCTACGTCTTAAACTGATAAAATAAATTTACAAAGGTGCATGGGCTATAGCCGCGCCTATTAATATAAAAAAATGGAAAAGTTCAAACAGATATGCAGTCTGGTAACGGTTCTGCTTATTATAGCATCGTTGGCCATTGTAAAGCATGGCCAATGGATGGGGCATAGTTTCAAGTCAACCACTGAAGCTGATACAACCAATACGGCCACAGCAGACAGCACCTTGCACATATTGGCCGACGGTACGGCAGTAATAAACACGCAGACCATAGGTAAGTCTATCACTGGATATGCCGGAAATGTACCATTGGAGATAACCATCAAAAATGGAAAGATTATAGGGGTAAAAGCCTTGGAGAACGAAGAGACTGAGGATTTTTTTTACCAAGCGGCTTCGTTGCTTGACAGGTGGAACGGCAAGACCATAGACGAGGCATTGGCCATGCAGGTAGATGCCGTATCGGGAGCTACTTTCTCTTCAAAGGCCATTATTGCCAATATGCAGCAAGGACTGGCATACGCCAAGGCCACACCTGCCATATATTCGGGCAATGTAGCCACTGCTGAGGCTACTTCTGATACTGGCAGTTTGGATACTTTGGACACTTCAGCCAAAGGCTTAATAGGACTAGCAGTAGTACTCATGGCTGCCCTATTACCCTTGGTGGTTAAGAACCGCAAGTACCATCTCTTCCAGTTAGGCCTCAACGTTATTGTGTTAGGCTTTTGGTGCGGAGCATTCATCTCTTACACATCCCTTACAGGGTATATGGCCCACGGCATAAACATTCTATCTGCGGCCATACCCGTAGTAATGTTGGTTACCGCATTTGTCTATCCACTGTTTGGTAAGAAGACCTACTATTGCACCCATGTATGCCCATTCGGATCGTTACAACAGTTGGCTGGAACATGCACCAAGCACAAAATCAAAATGGGAACCAAAACGCTGCAACGCCTTGACATGCTAAGACAAGCAATATGGGCCATACTCATGCTATGCATTTGGAGCGGAGTATGGAGCCAATGGATGGACTACGAGCCTTTCTCGGCCTTTATATTCCAGTCAGCCTCATGGGTAGTCATCGCCCTTGCCGGAGTCTTCGTCTTGCTATCGTTCGTGGTATCGCGCCCTTACTGCAGGTTCGTCTGTCCCATGGGCACACTGCTTAAAGCAAGTCAATCGTCAAAATAAACAACACCATAGAAATATATGAAAACAGCTAAATTACTGAATGTGGTACTGGCTTTGGCCCTTGTAGCCGTATCGGCACGGCTGGTCATGGTAACCCCAACCGATACCACCACCAACAACAATGCAAAGGAAACACGTGATGGTGGTTTTAGAGAGTTTGATGTAAACAGTCAGTTCAGCGCCAATCCCTTTACCTTCTTCAAGGGCAAAGGACTGCTGCTTGCTGCCGGAAACAAAGACGACTATAACGAAATGACCATAGGATGGGGTTCATTAGGCAATATATGGGAACAAGACATGGCGCTTATCACCGTTTTCGTGGCTCCGGCAAGACATACCTTCAAGTATATGGAAAAGGCCAAATACTTTACCGTAATGGAATTCGATGATAACCATAAGGATATACTTGAATACATGGGCACCCATAGTGGCCGCGATGGCAACAAAGCCGAGGCTATGGGCCTTCATACGCTCTACACCGAACACGGCACGCCATACTTTGAAGAGGCTAAAACCGTTTACGAGTGCGAGATGATATACCACGCCCCATTCGATCCGAAAGGCTTCGGCGACATGCCTAAAAAACTGTACGCTAACTTCCCCGCAGGCATACATTCCATGTATATGGGCAAGATAGTAAAGGCTATAACCCGAGACTAATCGTACAAAGTATATCCATACTGTCTGAAAGACTTTCAAAAGTCATTCTTTAACAACAAACAAAAATATGGTGGCATTTCTTAGAGCCGCCCAACATACTATAAATGAAAGAATTTGTAATTTCTGAAGTAAAGGCTGAGACCGCCATATTGGTAGGTCTCATCACTAAAGATCAAGACGAAGAGAAAACCAAAGAATACTTGGACGAGCTGGAATTTTTGGCCGACACGGCCGGAGCCATAACCGTAAAGCGGTTTACCCAAAGGGTTAACGCGCCCAGCACCGTTTCCTATGTTGGCAAGGGAAAATTAGAAGAAATCAAGCAGTTTATACAAGACGAAGAAGACAACGACCGCGAAATAGGTATGGTTATCTTCGACGATGAACTCTCGGCCAAACAGATACGCAATATTGAAAGCGAACTCAAGGTAAAAATACTTGACCGTACCAGTCTTATCCTGGATATCTTTGCCATGCGTGCCCAAACCGCCAACGCAAAGACTCAGGTAGAATTGGCGCAACACCGCTACATGCTTCCACGACTGCAGCGGTTGTGGACTCACCTTGAGCGCCAAGGTGGTGGTTCTGGTTCTGGCGGTGGCAAAGGAAGTGTAGGTCTGCGTGGTCCTGGTGAAACTCAGTTGGAAATGGACCGCCGTATCATTCTACAGCGCATCACTCTGCTCAAACAACGCCTGTTGGAGATAGACAAACAAAAGACCACCCAACGCAAGAACCGCGGCAGAATGGTACGTGTAGCGCTGGTTGGATACACTAACGTAGGCAAGTCTACCATCATGAATATGCTGGCCAAGAGCGAGGTGTTCGCCGAGAACAAGCTCTTTGCCACATTAGACACCACGGTACGCAAAGTTGTGATAGAAAATCTGCCTTTCTTACTGGCCGACACGGTAGGATTTATCCGCAAGTTGCCTACCGATCTGGTAGACTCGTTCAAATCTACGCTGGACGAGGTGCGCGAGGCCGACCTGCTGGTACATGTAGTAGACATATCCCACCCCGACTTTGAAGAACAGATAGAAGTGGTTAACCAGACCCTCAAAGACCTGGGCGCAGCAGAAAAGCCCATGATGATAGTGTTCAACAAGATAGATAACTACCACTGGACCGTTAAAGACGATGACGACCTTACCCCAAAGACCCGCGAGAACATTACCCTTGACGAGCTACGCCACACATGGATGGCCAAGATGAGCGACAACTGCCTGTTCATATCGGCCCGTGAGCATGAAAACATAGATGCCTTCCGCAACATTCTCTATCGTAAGGTTCGCGAGCTGCACGTGCAGAAATATCCGTACAACGACTTTCTGTACCCTACTGAAGACTAAGCCGATGCCCCATTTCTCTTCGCCAACAACAGACCAGGCGGGGAGCTGGCTCAACTTAAAAGTGCTATTGGGTGACTGATTTTGTCCCCCCTAACAATACGTTAAAGCGTTAAAGCACGTTAAACTCATTAAGAAAACCGCTATCGGCACGTTTATAAAATAGCATATACATTTATTTCAATATTACAATATGAATAAAATGAATAAAACCCGTAAAAAAGCGCTGGGCTATAGCCTGGCGGCAATTTTGGCAATCATGGCTCCGGCCATGCACACCTTTGCCAAGGAGTACAAGTACCAGACCGTAAAGGGAGACCCCATGCAAGCCCGCATCTATACTCTCGACAATGGTCTGAAGGTCTATCTGAGCGTAAACAAGGACAAACCACGCATACAGACCTATATAGCTGTACGCACAGGATCGCGCAACGACCCTGCCGAAACCACTGGTTTGGCCCATTACCTTGAACACCTTATGTTTAAAGGCACCCACCAGTTCGGTACTACCGACTATGCCAAAGAAAAGCCCTATCTGGACGAGATAGAACAACGCTACGAGAAATACCGCCAGCTAACCGACCCCGAGCAAAGACGCAAAGCATACCACGAAATAGACTCGGTATCACAGCTGGCCGCACGCTATAATATTCCTAACGAGTACGACAAGCTGATGGCATCTATCGGTGCCAACGGAACCAATGCGTACACCAGCAACGATGTTACCTGCTACACAGAAGATATACCATCCAACGAAGTGGACAACTGGGCCAAGATACAGGCCGACCGCTTCAAGAATATGGTTATCCGCGGTTTCCATACCGAACTCGAGGCCGTGTACGAGGAATACAATATAGGTTTGGCACAAGACAACCGTAAAATGTGGTCGGCCGTAAACAAAATGCTATTCCCTACCCACCCCTATGGTACACAAACCACTATCGGTACACAGGAACACCTAAAGAACCCATCGATAGTAAACATCAAAAATTACTTTAACCGCTACTACGTGCCCAACAACGTGGCTATTTGTATGGCCGGTGATATGGACCCGGATAAGGTGATTGCCTCTATAGACCAGTACTTTGGCGACTGGAAGGCAAGCCCCAATCTTACCCGACCAGAATATGCACCCGAGAAGCCCATCACATCGCCCCGAGATACTACTGTAATAGGCCAGGAAGCCGAAATGGTAACCATGGCATGGCGCATGCCACAAGCCAACAGCACCGCTGCCGACACGCTGAGTCTGCTTGGTAGCCTGTTCTACAACGGAAAGGCTGGACTCATAGACCTTAACTTGGTACAACCCATGAAGATAATGGGGGCATTGGCTGGATACGAAGCCATGCATGACTACGGCATGTTTGTTCTTCTTGGTGTACCCGTGAAAGGACAAAAACTGGAAGAGGTTCGCTCTCTGCTGCTCGAGCAGATGGACAAATTGAAGAAAGGAGACTTCGACGATAATCTGCTCACATCGGCTGTAAATAACTACAAGGTAAGCCAATACCGCGAACTGGAGAACAATGATTCGCGGGCTAATAAGTTTGTAGAAGCCTTCATCAACGACCAAAAATGGGAAGATGTAGTAACTCGTTTGGACCGCATCTCGAAAATAACAAAGGCTGAAATAATGGCGTTCGCTAACAAGCATTTTACCCCCGAGAGCTTCATCACAGTGTATAAGCGACAGGGCGTTGACTCTACACAGAAAAAGATTGACAAGCCCGCCATCACGGCTATTCCCAGCAACCGCGACTATCAAAGCAAGTTTGTTTCTGAAGTCAAGGATTCAAAGGTAGAACCTATCGAGCCACAGTTTGTAAACTACAAGCGCGACCTTACTTTTGCCAAGACCAAGAAAGGGCTACCCGTAATATACAAGCAGAACACTGAGAATGGGCTGAGTACACTGCTAATGCGTTGGGATTTCGGTTCGGCCGCTGACAACCGCTACACTGTAGCTACTGACTATCTTGACTACATTGGTACAAAGACCAAGACTTTGGCCGACATCAAGAAAGAACTCTACCGAATTGGTTGCACTGCCTATTTCGTTGTAGGCGCATACTCTACTGAGGTAAACATAAGCGGTCTTGACGAGAACATGCCCGAAGCCATTGCCGTAGTTGAAGACATTATGCACAACGCCAAGGTAGACAAGAAGGCTTACGACGATATGATAAACCTCTACGCCAAAGACCGTGAAGACAGTAAGAAGCAGCAGCGCGCTAACTTCACTGCTCTCAAAAACCTGGGTATGTATGGCCAACACAACCGCCAACTCAACCAGATGAGCATAGACAAGATGCGCAATACTGATCCACAGTCTCTGTTAGACCTCGTCAATGGTCTGTCGGGTTACAACCACGAGATATGTTACTACGGTCCGCGCAGCGTAAAAGACCTGGTAAAGATGATAGACAAACTGCACCAGACACCAAAGAAGTTGGCCGAGCCTCTCAAGAACAACGATTATATGGAGCAGACAACACCGAAAAACGAGGTTTGGATAGCCCCATACGATGCTAAGAATATATACATGACAATGTTCCATAACGAGAACAAGCCGTGGAATGTCGACCAGGCCGCCGTGGCCACTCTGTTCAACGAGTACTTTGGTGGAGGCATGAACACCGTAGTATTCCAAGAACTGCGCGAAGCCCGCGGACTGGCATACAGCGCTGGCGCCTATTACGACAATAAACCCAAGAAGGGGCACCCTGAAATTGGATACACCAGCATTATCTCGCAGAACGACAAGATGATGGACTGCATACGCGTATTCAACGAAATACTTGACACTATTCCACAGAGCGAAAAGGCCTTTAACCTGGCCAAGCAAAGTGTAGTCAAGAGAATGGCCAGCAGTCGTTCTACCAAGTTCAGCGCTATCATTGAGTATCTCAACACACGATGGATGGGCATAGACTACAACTTGAATGAGAAAATATACCGCGACCTTCCAAGCGTAACCCTGCAGGATGTAGTAAACTTTGAAAAGCAAACCATGGCCAACAAGCCCTATCGCTATCTCATTCTTGGCGATGAGAAGAACCTGGACATGAAAGCCCTGGAGAAGATTGGTCCTATCCGCCATGTAAGCACCGAAGAAATATTCGGTTATTAATCACTCTATAATCATTATTGGGTGGTTCTATAAATTAACTTTGTCAGATTTTAGAATTATTTTCGAGGACAAAGTGTAAGTGAGCGAAAGAATAATGCGGGCATTATGACTGAGCGAACTGGCACTTTGAACCGAAAAG
>CAVHVH010000013.1:0-24253 GCA_963639385.1 Oscillospiraceae bacterium | reverse complement strand
CGCTTAATCAGTTAAAATATGAACAGACTTGTTATCATAGGAAACGGATTCGACAGGGCACATGGCGGTTGTAACCAGACGATTTTACTTCAATAGGATAAATCTTCAAGCATTTTATCGTAGATTTTTCGTTTGAAGATTCGTGTAGCCATAACTTCTTGATTTTTAGGGCAAAGATACAGTATAATTCCAAATCCCCCAAATGTTTTTGGCTAAAATATTCCAAATCCCCCAAATGTTTGAGTAGATGTTGCAGTGAAAAAGAAGTGCTATGTATTCTCGCAATTCTGCAGTGAACCACCAAGCTTGGTCGATATTGGATGATGCAGGTTACGCCATGGCCAGTATCCAGGCGAGTAGTAGCATGGTGCCCTTGCCAGTCTTTAGATAGGTACGGAATATAGTAAGGGCTTTTGAGATATGCTTCTCTACTACTTTGACAGAAATGCCTAACTTGTCGGCTATCTCGCGGTTCTTCAATCCCTCGAAGCGGCTCATGGTGAATATTTCGCGGCATCGCGGAGGCAGTTCGTGCATTACCTGCTCTATCTGAAGGGCCAGCTCGTTGTAGAGGGTATCGCTGTCGGCATTGCCCTTCATGTCTATGCTGTAGAGCGCTTCAGTACCAGCGTTCTTGTCTTGCATGTTTTGTTCATAGCCGTTGACCAATGCTTGATGCTTAAGATAGTTTAGGCATCCGTTGCGTACAATAGTGAAGAGTAGGGCAGATATGGAGATGAAAGTAATGGATTCGCGGCGTTCCCAGAGATGTACAAAACTGTTTTGAAGAATGTCTTCAAGATCGTCGTCGTCGCAAACGAAACGCTTGGCGTAGTTGCGCAGACGCGGATAGTATGTCTTGAAAACATACTCAAAAGCATCGGCTTCACCGTTGTGTATTCCTTCAAAGAGTTCGTTTTGTTCTTTATAGAAACGCATGTCTATTTGGGATTAATAGATACTGCCGGTTGTATTCTTATACCTTATTTATATTATATATATCCAGGTATTTCCATTTATGCCATTCTTTGTTGCAAAAGTATTAAAATTTTAACACATAAGCGCAAAATATTTCTAAAAAAAGTTATTTTTCGAGGGTGGGTAAAAACCTTTTTGGTTGTTTTATAAATAGTATTGAGCATATATAAAGGCTCTCCCTGTGCCGTTTGGCTATGGCTGGCGGCGCTGAGTGTAAAGAAGAACAGTCAATAACATTATATTAAAAAAGGTTGATGGAAAGTGAATTCAAGGCTTTGGCCAATAAGTATTTCGAGGGCAGAATTGCTCCCGAAGAAGAGAACGCTCTGCTAAGTTATATTTCGCAGAACGCAGAGGCTATGGCCGCTTTCCGCAACTGGGAGGCCGAATGGAGTTCGCGCCCACACTTTGATATGGTTACAGACAGTGCATGGAATAGTTTCAGTAATTGGATGCGCAGTCGCAATAACCATAGTCGGCGTATGTTGTGGCGTGTGGCTGCCGCCGTTGTACTGCTTGTTCTCATGGGCGGTTCGGCATTGGTGGGCCGATATGTAGCCACATCGGCCCCTGAAAGTTACTGTACGCTTACGGCTCCTATGGGCAGTAAGACTCGCTTAACGTTGCCCGATGGCTCTATTGTATGGCTCAACGCTGGTTCTACCCTTAGTTATTCTACCCGCTTTGCCGATGGTCATCGCCGTGTAAAACTCGATGGACAAGGCTACTTTGAAGTGGCCAAGCGCAACGGAGCCGAATTTGTGGTAAACACCCGTGGTTACGATGTAGTAGTCAAGGGTACGCGCTTTGATGTGTCGGCCTATGCTGACGACCAGTTTATTACTACCACACTATTGCAGGGTGCCGTTGTCATAGATCGCGATGAAGATATGCTGAGCATGAAGCCCGGCGATATGGTAAGTCTGGATATGCGTACAGGCAAGTTTACCAAGAGTCGCTTCAATACCGACACTCATGCCTGGATAGAGGATAAGGCCGAATATTCTGATATAACCCTTGAGAGACTGGCCAAACTGTTGTCGCGCCGTTATGCAGTGAATGTAAATGTTACTTCTGAACAGTTGCGGCATGTGCGCTTCTCTATCTCATTGCGCAATAAGGAGACGATAGACGATGTGCTTGACGCCTTGCAACGCATAACATCGATGCAGGTATGCCGCGATGGTAAAGAGATAGTCATAAGTAGTGCCCCGGGGGCGGGCCGAAAATAACCCCCTACACCCCAACTACAACCTACCACCATAGCCTAAATTAATAATTATATAAATGTCTAACTTAAAAACAAAAACACTATGAACAAGAAGCAAATGAAATTGCTCAAAGTCTGCTTGTTGGTCACACTGTTTTTCAGTGCTTTAGGAATGAGCGCTCAGACTGTAACTAAGACGTTCAGTAACGAGAGCCTCCGCAATGTACTGAAAGAAGTGGAACGCCAGACACAGATGTCTGTGATCTACAAAGTAGACGAAGTGAACGCTAACCAGAAGGTTACTGCAACCTTCCATGCAACTCCCGTTCGCGACGTGTTGAACAAAGTCTTGGGCAACGGTCTCGCTTACGAGATTGACAACAAGATGATTACCATCTACAAGCGCGAAGCAAAGCAGACTGCAGCCAAGACGGCCAACGGTCCTAAGAAGACGGTTACCGGTAAGGTGCTCGATGAGAACGGTGAGCCTGTAATTGGTGCTACCGTACGTGCCAAGTCTACCGGAGCAGCAGTTGTAACCGATGTAGACGGTAACTTCTCTATCCCCGTAGCCGAAGGTGGCAAACTGGAGGTGTCGTACTTGGGCTATCAGCCTAAAGAGGTACAACCTAAAGGTGATAACGTAACCGTAAACATTGCCCAAGACGAGAAAACCCTGGGCGAGGTAGTGGTTACAGCCCTCGGTATCAAGAAAGAGGCTAAGGCCCTTACCTACAACGTACAGCAGCTTAATAACTCTGATATCACCGGAGTTAAGGATGCTAACTTTATGAATGCCCTGGCCGGTAAAGTGGCCGGTGTTGAAATCAACGCCAGTGCTGCCGGTATTGGTGGTGGTGTAAAAGTAGTGATGCGTGGTAACAAGTCTATCAATGGCAACAACAACGCACTCTATGTAATCGATGGTATTCCAATGCCTTCACTTACTGCCAACCAGCCTACCGATGCTTATCACGGTGACGCCCAGACGGGTGATGCTGCTTCTATGGTTAACCCCGATGATATAGAAAGCATATCTGTACTTAGCGGTGCAGCCGCTTCGGCACTCTATGGTAGCGACGCTGCCAATGGTGTAGTTATGATTACTACCAAGAAAGGTACTGTAGGCAAGGTTCGCGTATCCTACTCAAACAATACATCTTTCTTCTCTCCCTTTGTAACTCCAGAGTTCCAGAATACTTACGGACAGACAGGTACAGGTTCGTTCTCAAGCTGGGGCAGCAAACTAGCTCAGGCTTCAAGCTACGATCCATTGGATTTCTTCCAGACTGGATATAACGTAGGCAACTCGGTTACCTTCTCTGTAGGTTCAGAGCATAGCCAGACATTTGTATCGGCTTCTACTACCAATGCCGAAGGTATTGTAGAGAATAACCAGCTGGCTCGTTACAACTTTACCGTACGTAACACTACCGATTTCTTGAAAGACCGTCTGCACCTCGATGTAAGCGCTATGTACATGAGTGTGAAAGAGCAGAATATGATATCTCAGGGTCTTTACTTTAACCCGATAGTATCGGCTTATCTCTTCCCCCCGGGCGACGATATCCGCAAGTATACCGCTTTCGAGCAGTACGACCCCGAGCGTAACTTCAAGACCCAGTACTGGCCATTCGGTAACCAGGGACTCTCTATGATGAACCCCTACTGGGAAATAAACCGCGATATAGCCGAGAACCACAAGGATCGCTTTATCCTCAGCGGTGGACTTACCTATGATATAGCCAAAGGCATAACCCTTTCTGGTCGTGCTAAGATTGACAAGACCTCAGGTATCTATGAGAAGCGCTATGCCGCCTCTACCGATGCCCTCTTTGCTGGCGAATATGGTGCTTACTATCGTACTAACGATAATACCCGCCAGATTTACGGCGACGCCATCCTTAATATCGACAAGTACTTTGGCGACTTCTCGCTCACAGCCAACCTTGGTACATCTATCAAGGATGTAGAAACAAGCTATACTTATGTAGGTGGTTTCCTCAATGTAGCCAATAACTTTACGCTGAATGCCGTAAACCGTTCTACTTCGCACATGGATGCCGACCCAGCCCTGAACTACCACCATCAGGTACAGAGCGTATTTGCTACTGCACAGGTAGGATACAAGAGTATGGTTTACCTTGACCTTACAGCACGTAACGATTGGGATTCATTCCTTGGCAACACTCAGTATCGCAACAAGGGTTTCTTCTATCCCTCTGCAGGTTTGAGCGCCATCCTTACCGAGATGATACCCGGACTTAAGAGCAATGTACTCTCTTTCTTGAAGTTGCGCGGTAGCTATAGTGAGGTAGGTAACACTCCTGAAAAGTTCTATGCACTTACACGTTACACTTACGCTAACGCCACACCATCTACTACATCTTATTATCCTAACACCAACCTGAAGCCAGAGCGCACTAAGGCATGGGAAGTAGGTTTGCAGGCTAACCTGTGGCAAGATAAGATTAACTTGAACGTGAGCCTCTATTCAACCCGTACTACAGACCAGTTCTTCTTGCCCGAACTTTCGGCCTCTTCTGGTTACAGCAAGTTGCCTATCAATGGTGGTCGTATCGACAACAAGGGTATCGAGGCATCGCTTACTCTCAACCAGCCTCTCGGACAGGTAAAATGGTCAAGCACATTTACCTATACACTTAATAAGAACAAGATCAAGCAACTGTTGGCTCCTACAGAGCTTACTCTGGCCAACGGCAACAAGGTTACCGTATCGCTCGACGGTATGGATATGATGAACTTCGGTCCTGTAAAGGTACGTCTTACCGAAGGTGGCTCAATGGGCGACTTGTATGTTACTGTTCCTAAGATGGACGAGCACGGATATGTTATCGTAGACTATACCTCACGTAACATTGCTGGTGTAGACGAAGGCAAGTATGTATATGCCGGAAATGTAAATCCGAAATACACCATGGGTTGGCGCAATAGCTTCTCATGGAAAGGTATAGACTTGAGCTTCTTGCTAAGTGCCCGCGTAGGCGGTCAGGTATCGTCTATCACTCAGGGATACATGGACTACTTTGGTGTATCAAAGACTACTGCCGAAGCCCGCGACAATGGCGGAGCTCTGGTTAACGGAGTACGTATCCCCGCACAGGACTACTATAGCAAGATTGGTCCAAGCGTAGGTGCTTACTATATCTACAGCGCTACCAATGTACGTCTGTCTGAACTCTCTGTAGGTTACAATTTGCCTATTAACAAGTGGGTGCCATGGATACAGAACCTGCATCTCGCATTCACCGGCCGCAACCTGCTGATGTTCTACTGCAAGGCTCCGTTCGACCCCGAACTTACTGCAAGTACAGGTACCTATTTCACAGGTATCGACAACTTCATGATGCCGAGCCTGCGCAATCTTGGTTTCTCAGTTAAAGTAGACTTCTAAAGACCATAATCATTATGAAACTAAATAAAATAATCAAAGGCAGCGTAGCTGTTATGGCTTCTGCTTTCGTGCTCTCTTCGTGTACGTCAGAGTTTGACAAGTGGAACACAGACCACCAGTCGGCTACCGAAGAAGATATGTCGCACGACAACATGAATACCGGTGCTTTCTTCTCACAGATGCAGCACAATGTATTCATCGTAGGACTGGACAAAGGTGGTGCGTTCCAGATAGAGGATATGCTCACCGGTGGTCTGTTCTCAGGCTATTTCTCAAATATCAAGGCATCGTATGACGTAGGTTCATTGCACAACGCTCACTATATGTTGCCCGATGCATGGGTTAACCAGCCATTCAACGATACCTATACCAACCTGATGCAGCCTTGGCTTACGCTAAAGACCAATTCTGACAAGAATGGTACTGCAGCCGTTACGGCTCTTGCCAATGTAGTCAAGGTGTTCGGTATGAGTCGTATCGCCGATATGTACGGTCCTCTGCCCTATACCCGTTTCGGTACAGATATCAATGTGGCTTACGATAGCCAGGAGGATGTGTACAAAGCCTTCTTCTCAGAACTTGACGATGCCATCGACGTGCTTACCTCATATCATGAAGCATCGTCTACAGCCAAGTTGCTTTCTAACTTTGACTATGTATTCTCTGGCGATGTAGAGAGTTGGGTGAAATTTGCCAACACCCTGCGTTTGCGTTTGGCTCTGCGCGTGGCTTATGCCAACGAGACCCTTGCCCGCCAGGAAGCCCAAAAGTCTTTTGACAATACTTTAGGATTTCTTGAGAAGGCAGCCATCCACTCTAATGGTTCTAAGTATTCATATCTGAACCCCTTCTGGGAGGTAACACAGAGCTGGGGCGATATGCGCATGGGTGCTTCTATCGACAGTTATCTTAACGGTTACAACGACCCACGTGCCAGTGTATATTTTGATGAGGCTGTCGATGGTGGCGGCATTCACGGAGTTTATCCCGGTTTGCAGATTCGTAACCAGAGCGATTATACCAACACTACTTCTGCTATGAATGTTGAGTCGAACTCTACCATGCAGTGGATGTCAGGTGCCGAGAGCTTCTTCTTGCGCGCTGAGGCTAAGTTGCGCTGGGATATGGGTAGCACATCTGCACAGGAACTCTACCAGAGCGGTGTACGCACTTCGTTCCAGGAGCGTGGCGTAAGCGGTGTTGACTCTTATCTGCAGAGCAACGATAAGCCAGCTGATTTCTCTGATAATAGTAATAATGGTCGCGATGCTTCGGCACTGAGCACTATTACTCCTAAGTGGGACGACAATGCTTCTTTCGAGGTTAAGCTTGAGCGTATCATCACTCAGAAATACCTGGCCATCTTCCCTGATGGACAAGAGGCATGGAGCGAGTTCCGCCGTACGGGTTATCCTAAGCTCTTTACTATAGACTACAACGCCAGCAATGGTGTAGTAAGTACCGATCTGCAGATTCGCCGTCTGCGCTTCCCGGCTTCAGAGTATTCTAACAATAGCGCCAACGTACAGGCTGCCGTAGGTCTTCTCGGTGGTGCCGACAATGGCGGTACCAAACTTTGGTGGGACAAAAATCCTAAACACTAATACTTAAAATAATAGCATCTATGAAAATATTGAAATATATTTTTCCTGTCGTGCTCATCGCCTGCATGTTTGCTTCATGCGATACCGATGTTGAGAATACTGATGTGGTAAATCCCACTACCTACGGGCCACAGTATTACAAGAACCTGCGCGACTATAAGAACAGCGACCATAGCATCGCTTGGGGATGGTTCTCTGACTATTCGCAGAGCAACTCTCTGGCTACCCGCTTCCTGGGTCTGCCTGACTCTTTGGATATCTGCTCTCTTTGGGGCGGTATTCCTTCTGACGACTCTACCCATGTAGATACCCACTATCTGCCTGACGTATATCGTGAGATGAGATATGTACAAGAGGTTAAGGGCACCAAGCTCGTTGTACCTTCTATTATACGTATACGTACCCGCCCAGAGTTCTACGACTCTATTTGGGTAAAGCAGAATGATCCTAAGGCTGCCATGCGCGCCTATGCTCAAGATCTGTTGCGCCCTATCTTTGAGAATGGTCTTAACGGTATTGATATGGACTACGAGCCCGAAGGCGACCCTCTGTCTGGCAGCAATCTCGACTACTTTGTAGAGTATGTAGGCCAGTTTGTAGGTCCGATGGCTTCGCCTGACAGCACCTTTACCTATCCCGACGGATTTACCATCAAGGGTAATCCCGAGATGCTGCTCTGTATTGACTATTATAACTCTACCCCCAGTGCAAATACCAACCAGTACACCAACTGGTATGTGAACCAGACTTACGGAGGCAGCCCCGGCCGTACCCCGTTCAGTGGCTGTCCTACCGAGAAAGTAGTGTATACCGAGAATGTAGGTGACAACTGGAAGAGCGCAGAGTGCGGAAAGCTTCTTACCTATGCCCGTTACAAACCATCTACTGGCCGTAAGGGTGGATTTGGAGCCTTCTATATGCACCGCGACTATATCAACACGGGCTATGGATGTAGCAACTACGCCAATATGCGCCATGGTATCCAGATACAGAATCCGGCTATTCACTAAAATATGGTTATCAACAACATTATAATAATTTAGAATAACGATTATGAACAAGATAAAATTATTGGTGCTGGCCATGATAGCCCTGGTTTTTGCTGGTTGCAAAGAGAGCAACGGCGATTACCGTGACGTGGTGTATATCACGGGCACCATGCAGAAGAATACCATCCGCAAGGGTTTTGAGGGCGCCGACCAGGTAGACCTTTCCATTACATGTACCGGTAAGGTAACTTCTGCCGTAAATGCTACTTTCGAGGCAGCTCCCGAGTTGCTCGATGCTTATAACCAGGCTAACAACTCAAGTTATATAGTACCTCCTACATCGGCTTATAGCTTAGAGGATGCCAATGTTACCATTACTCCCGGTAACTTTGTTTCTACCCAAGCCAAGCTGATGATTGGCGACCCCTCGCAGTTTGAGGAAGGTAAGAACTACTGTCTGCCTGTTCGTGTAAAGAGCGATGGTAATCTGCTTGAATCTGGTTCGGTGGCTTACATCGTATTCGTGCCTATCATTACTACCGATGTGGCCGATATCAACGGCAAACCGTTCCTTGTACCGGGCTTCCGTAACAACGAAGCTGTAGGTCATCTCTCTCAGCTTACTATGGAGTGTAAGGTATATGTCAACGATTTCTGCCACTCTAATCCATACATCTCTTCTCTGATGGGATGCGAGGAGAATTTCTTGTTGCGTTTCGGTGACGTATCGTGCGACCCCGACCAGTTGCAGCTTGCCGGTGGTAAGACGGGCGCTCCCTCTTGGGATAAGCCAGACAAGGGTACTGCCCACGCTGCTACATTCCCCACTCACTTCCCCACCAAGAAATGGTGTCACTTTGCTTGTGTTTACGATGGTTCTCAGATTACCATGTATCTCGATGGCGAACCTATGGGCGACCCAGTAAAGGCAACTGGCGACATCTCTTTGGTATGGAGTTATGACTATGGTACTTCTTACGGCGACAACAATGGTCCGTTTGCCATAGGTTATTCTGCCGGAGGTCGTTATCTCAACGGTCGTGTAAGCGAGTTCCGCGTATGGAATGTAGCTCGTACACCTGCCGATCTGCTTAACAACATTTGCTATGTAGACCCCCACTCAGAGGGACTGATAGCTTACTGGCGCTTCTGCGGTACCGACCAGTTGGAAGACGGTTCTATACTCGACCAAACTGGCCACGGTTACAACGCAGTAGCCAAGGGTGGAGCTCCTTCGTGGATTCCTAACCATAAATGTCCTTACTAATCATTTATCCTAACCGAAAAATTGATAAACAATGAAACTTAAGAATTTATATATCGCTTGTGGAGCACTGTTCTTCGGAACAGTGGCTCTCACTGGCTGTAGCGATGACGAAGCATACGATGTTGAGGGTAGTGTAGACAACCTTATCTATGTAGACCCTGCCGTATCAAAAACAGCTGAATGTACAGTGTACCATACTCCCGTAGGAACTTATGGCGATGTAACCGCTGATGTAAAAGTACGCCTGCAGTACGCCTCGGGCGATAGCGTAACCATATCGGCTACTCCAGACACAACCATGGTTTCTAAGTACAACAGCGAGAATAATACTACGGCAGCTTCTGTTCCTGAAGCAGTGCTCCGTTCACTCCAGTTCGAGAAGACCGGTATTTCTGCCGGAGCCAATGCTGCTGCCGAACCTCTCAAGGTTACTATTCCGGCCTTGGCCTGCTCTGTACTTTCAGAGCCTGAGTATGTAGTGCCTCTGCGCCTTACCGCAACCAAGGCAACCAATACAGACACTGAGCGTCCTATATCTGCCAGTCAGGAAATGGGCGTGTACTATCTGGCCATCCATACCACCAGCGATATGGTTTATCTTACAGGAAGCAAAACAGCCAACTGTGGCATAGTACGTACTCCTGTAGGTATATTTGGCGAGGTAGATGCTACTTATAATGTAGGTCTGCACTTCCAACTTGACTCTGATGTTAAGGTTTCTGCTACGGTAGACAACAGTCTTGTAGATACCTACAACGCAGAGAACAATAAGAGCTATGTACAGTTGCCCTCTAATGTGGCCAGTGCCCTTGATATTACGGCAGCCACCATTACGGCTGGCGAATCTGCAGGTAGTCTGCATGTAACTCTGCCTACCGATTTGGGACAGTCGCTTACAGAGAAAGGTTATGTAGTGCCTCTACGCTTGGTGGCTGAGTATGCCAATGGTACTAAGGTAACCCTCGATAGCGAGGTGGCTTATCTGGTTATTACCACCGAGGAGAGCCTTATCCAGGATAGTCCTACATCACTGCTGGGTACAGCGGTTACCAATATTAGCGCATGGAGTTGTATATCTGCTGTAAACTACAATACGGCCGACTTGAAACTTTCTAACTGGAAGTTCTCGCAGATGAATATATCCAATGCTTCGTTCGTGGTAGACTTTGGTGATGTACACAAGGTTGGTGCCTTCAAACTCTCTTGCTATCCTGGCAAGTCGTTCCGCTTCTATCTAAGCGAGGACAACTCTACATGGGTAGACCTTGGCGATGTAACTGGTAAGAAAACTTATCGTGAGAGCTATAGTAGCCAGTGGTATGTGCTCTACGGCGCAGTAAAAGCTCGCTATGTAAAGGTAGAACAGGAACTCGATCCTGACTTCTGGGGCTGGGGATACGGTAGCTACTCTTGGGGTGCATCGTATGTTTCAACCACATGGGGACTTACCTTTGCTGATTAATAGTGAGATTGCATAAATTCAATCAATAGCGTTGACAGGGGGCGCTCTTATTGTAGAGATAGGGTGCCCCTTTAGTTATTTTTAAAAGATTATTATATGAAGAAACCATTGCTTGGTATTGTACTTTCGTTGTTAATGGTCCTGTCGGCCATGGCACAGGGCGAGCCTCAGTTCTTGGAAACTTTCAAACCAGTAGAGCGTACCCACGATTTTGGCACCATATACGAGAAAGACGGAAAAGTAGTCAATGTGTTCAAACTGCGCAACTGTGGCAGCAAACCTGTGGCTATTTCGGCCGTGAATACATGGTGTGGCTGCATGGTGGCCGATTATACCAAGCGAGCCGTGCGTCCGGGAGAGACAGCCAAGATTACTGTGTCGTTGGACCCCGACCACAAGCAGGGCAACTTTGTCAAGCAGGTAGTGGTGTTGGTAAACGATGGTTCGGCCTATGTGCGCTTGTGGGTCAAGGCCAATATAGTGCCTATGGTTCACCCCGTACGCGAAGACCATCCGTTTGATTATGGCTATGGATTGTTTATGAATCAGCAATTACTGCCTTTCCCGCAGTTACAACCTGGACAGACCCATTCGTTTGAACTGAAACTGGCCAACGATACCGACAAGCCCATGAAGGTGCAGTTTAAACGCCAACCCAATAACACGGTGCTCAAGATGCCAGCCCAGGTTACGCTCAAGCCTCGCCAGCGTACTTCTGTAAGGGTAAGCTATACTTACTTCCGCAGTTACAACAACCAGCGCCATATCAATATCATTCCTGTAGTCAACGGCCACAAGGCCAAACCCCTTGTAGTACGATGGAATGTGGCACAGAAATTCCGCTTGCTTAACTAAGCGGTTGTAATTTTAGCCACCCTTTATTACATCTCTTGCGCCCCTTTATGGAAAGCATGCAGAATATTTGCAATAAGATTATATCTGTCCCCGGCTTTAGGCTGGGGATTTTTATTTTTGAACATTACTATACCTTATTTTATATATATCGCCTAAAATTAATTTGGCGGCGGTGATTTCTAAGACCACCCTATACAGTTAACGGTTTTTTGCATCTTGTTTTAGTCTTGAAGAAACTACTTTTGTGCCGATAATAATAACAAATTGTTATTTGTTGTGCCGTTTATATTATGAAATGTAATTTTCGGCGTTGGTTTGATAACAAAATAATCCTTGAAACAGGTTTGTATTGTTAATAGGTGTTAATAAATGGTAGATAATTTATATAACTTTTGTTATTTATATATAATATCTTTAATTTTGCAGTCACCAAAAGTTGCAAATTGGCTTAAAAAAGTCCTTAAGAGTGTCCTGAAAGATTGTTTTTTGCACTTGCGGTGTTCAAAATGTCAGTATGTTGCTGCCGCTGAAGGCAGTATATAGTAGAGAAAAATTGTCATTGTTGAGGATAATATATTATACAGTAATTATATTTTTTTAATTTAAAGAGAGAGATTTTATGGAAAAAAGACTAACGATGTTTTTTGCCTGCCTCTTCCTGAGTATAGGAATGGCGCTGGCACAAACAAAAGTTACAGGTACCGTAGTCAGCAGCGAAGACAACGAGCCTGTAATCGGTGCGTCTGTTAGAGTTGTTGGCACCAAGACAGGTGTTGCAACCGACATTGATGGAAAATTCTCGCTTGTTGTGACTAACAAGAACGCAGAACTCGAAATTTCGGCTATCGGTATGGCTACCAAGCGTGTTAAGGCATCGGCCAACATGGAAGTAGTGCTCGACCCAGATAGCCGTACGCTTGACCAGGTAGTGGTTACCGGTTATGGTCAGGCCAAGAAAGCAGGATCTGTGGTAGGTGCCATAGGTGTTGTAGGGTCAGATAAGTTGGGCAAGGTTGTAACGCCTAACTTTACCGATGCTCTTGCCGGCCAGGTATCTGGTTTGTCAGTACTTAGCTCTGCTGGTGACCCATCAACTACAGCTACCATCCGTTTGCGTGGTGTAAACTTCCTGCAGACCAGCAATACCCCGTTGTTTATTCTTGATGGAGCTCCTATCAGCTCTGCATTCTTCAGCACCCTCAACCCTGAAGATATTGCCAATATCACTGTACTTAAGGATGCTGCTTCTACCTCTATATATGGTGCCCGTGCTGCCAATGGTGTAATCCTTATCACTTCTAAGCAGGGTCGCTTCAATGAGCGTGCTCAGGTTACTGTAAAGGCCCAGTGGGGTATTTCAACTCCTACTGCCGACGGTGCTGAAATGATGAACTCAAAGCAGTATGTGCAGTTCCGCGACCTGATTGGTCAGCCTGTAAGCGATGAGATTCGTACTTTGGTTGATAAATATAATCTCAATACCAACTGGTACGACGAAGTACTCAGTAGCTCAGCTCCTACCTACGATGTTAATGCTACAATGCAAGGTGGTAGCCAGAGTGTAAACTACTATCTGTCTTATAACCACCACAAGCAGCAGGGTTTGATTGAGAAGTCTGCTATGCAGCGTTCTACCATCAACGCCCGCATCAACGCCCGCTTGAACCAGTATTTCAAGGTAGGTTTCACCTCTAACCTGGGTGTTCAGGACTACGAGCAGAATGCTGTTTGGAGCGCTGGTCAGTCTGCTGGTCAAATTTATTCAAACAACCCCTTGGTATTTGCTCGTATGGCTATGCCTTACGATGTACCTTACTACTATAGCTTCGACGATGACGGTAACCTTATCAAAGGCGAAACCGCTACATACCTGCACTATACAGGTTCTAAAACAATGACCGAAGATAGCAAGCGTCGTTTGGCCTTCCGTAAGCGTATTACCCTTAATATGGCTGTTAACGAAGTGTTGACTCCTATCGATGGCCTTACCCTAACTGCCCAGCAGTCTTTGGAGGGTTATACCCAGACTCTTGACAACCGTAGCCTTCCCTACGCTTCTTATCTTACCCCTATGGGCGACAAGGTAGGTTCTGCTGCCGTAGGTGAAATAAATAGTGGTGCTGTACAGAACCGTCTGAACACATACTATCAGTATAATCTTACTCACACTGCTGAGTATCGCAAGAGCTTCGGTGTACACAATATCGACGTTATCCTTGGTGAGGAAACCCGTCTATACAAGGCTACCCAGTTTGGTGCTTATGCTTCTGGTCATACTGATAGCCGTCTGATGAACATCTATAGCGGTACTACCGTTAGTATCTCTGACCTTGAGGACGCACAGGAGAAGGTTGTTGCCAACTCTGTGTTCGGTTCTTTGGAATATAACTACAACGAGAAGTATTACTTCTATGGTTCACTTCGTCGCGACGGTAGCTCTAAGTTTGCTCCCGATCATCGTTGGGGTACTTTCTGGTCGCTCGGTGTAAAATGGGATGCCAAGAAAGAAAGCTTCCTTAAGGATGTAAACTGGCTTAATGAACTCTCACTCTCTGTAAACTACGGTACTACCGGTAGTGATGCAGGTCCTGATGCTTACGACTACTTCGGTCTGTATGCTTCTGGTTCTAACTATAATGGTTCTTCTTCACTCTATCTTTCTCAGCCAAGTAACTACGAACTTACTTGGGAAAAGGTAGGCAAGTTCAACTTCGGTCTTAACACACGCGTATTCGACCGCTTGAACTTGGTATTCAACCTCTATAAGAATAAAACTACCGACATGATTATGTCTATACCTTATTCTTATACTACTGGTTTCTCTTCTGGTATCGGTAACATCGGTTCTATGGAGAACAAAGGTTTCGAACTCGAGGCAGAGGTTGACCTTGTAAAGACACACAATGTACGCTGGACCTTCAAGGCCAACGTTGGCTATAACAAGAACGAAATTACCGAACTCTTCGCCGGTCGTGACAGCTATACTATCAGCAATACTGGTCAGCGCTACGAGGTTGGTAAGTCATACGGTGAGTTCTACATGGTACGTTGGGCAGGTGTTGACCCCCGCGATGGTGCTCCTATGTGGTACGACAAAGACGGTAACATAACCAAGACCTATAGCGCAGACAACTGCGAAACATGGACTGGCAAGAACCGTTATGCTCCTTGGATAGGTGGTTTCGGTACTAACTTTACTTGGAAAGGCTTCGCCATCATAGCCGACTTCGCTTGGCAGAGTGGCAAATACCTCTACATCAACGAAGACGTGTTCACTATGAACCCCGCATTCGCTACTCAGTTCAACCAGCAGACCAAGATGCTTAACATCTGGACTACTCCCGGACAAGTTACCGATATCCCTTCTGCTCAGTACAACATTACCAACTACATGGATACCCGTGCACTCTACGATGCATCGTTCCTGCGTATGAAGACTCTGAGCGTACAGTACGACTTCCCCAAGAAGTGGCTCTCTACTCTGCGTTATGTAAAAGGTTTCAAGGTATTCGGTATAGCACGTAACCTCTTCACCATTACTTCGTTCCCTGGTTACGACCCAGAACCAGATATCAACTTGGTTAAGTTTAACTACCCCAATACACGCCAGTTTGTTATCGGTGCAGAAGTTACCTTCTAAAAGTATAACCACTAAAATAACAGGAAATCAATATGAAAAAAGTATATATATCGTTGATGTTGCTTGCTACACTGTTTGTTACATCGTGTAGCATGGATCAGACTCCGTTTGGCAAACTTGACGACCAGTCGGCCATACGCGACGAAAAAGACCTTGCGCAGTTCCGCTTGACTATCTACAACAATCTGCGCTCTATGACATCTGGCTCTTGGCTATATGTACAAGACTTGATGGCCGACGAGTTTGTAGGTCTTATCAGTAACGGTAACCGTAACGGCGACCTCAATGGCGGTAGCGTAGTTCCTTCTGATGGTACTCTCGCTGGCTACTGGTCAAGCTGCTATGGTGTAATAAAGAATGCCAATAAGCTGATGTCTGAGGCTGACAAACTGTTGGCTCAGGAAGGACTTACCGATGCACAGAAACTGGCTATCAACCGTTATCGCTCAGAGGCTTCTTTCTTGCGTGCTTACGGCTATTTCTTCTTGGCTGACCACTACTGCCAGTCTTATACTCAGACTAATCCTGAGGCCGAGCACTCTGGTGTGCCATTGCAGTTGGTTTATAACCCAAATGGTCAAGCTTCAACCTATCCTGACCGTAGCACTTTGGCTGAGACATTTGCTCAGATAGAGACCGACTTGGCCGATGCTTATACCGGTATCAAGGCTTACGAAGCCAGTGGCGCTGATGATGTAGCTGCTCTTCTTGCCCCCAACGCTTCATACCTCTCTTCTTATGCTGTTGAGGCTATGCAGGCTCGTGTAGCTCTTGTAAAGGGCGATTGGGAAACAGCTCTTAACAAGGCTAAGGACGTTATCGGTAGTGGCTACTATACGCTTACTACCCGTGCCAACTATGGCAAGCTGTGGAGCGACGATGCTGGTTCTGAAGTTATATTCCGTCCCTTCATGTCGAACACCGAGCTTGGTGGCTCTGTAGGTGGTGCTTACATCAATGCAGCCGACAACTCTTGCGACTATATCCCAACCTATGCAACCCTTAACACATTTGCTGTTGATGGTGACATTCGTTTCGATACATTCTTCAAGGAAAACAGCGGTGTGATAGTTTCAGGTGCTTACTATTTTGTGTATGAGTTCTACAAGTTCCCAGGCAACACCACACTGCGTACCGGTTCAACCAACAACTTGGTTAACATGTGCAAGCCGTTCCGTCTCTCTGAGATGTATCTGATTGCTGCCGAGGCTTGCGCCCGTCAGGGTCAGGATGGTTCAAGCTATATGAACACCTTCCTGCAGAACCGTATAGAAGATTACACAGACGCAAGCTATTCATCTGCTGCTATGCTTACTACCGTTAGAACACAGCGTCAGCTTGAGTTCGTAGGCGAGGGTATGCGTATGAGCGACCTGCGTCGTAACAACCTTGGCTTCAGCCGTACAGCCGACTATCCTTCTGCTTATGGTCTTAACTCGGTTATCTCTATCAAGAGTACCGTTACATACTCTGCTGGTGACTATCGCTATACATGGCCTATCCCACAGAGTGAAATCGACTCTAACCCCAAACTCAAGGGTCAGCAGAATCCCGGCTATGCCGATTAATCAGTATAACATTTAAAGAATACATCACAGTATGAAATATATAAAATTGTTTATGCTCCTTGCAGTGACCGCAGTTTTTGCGGCCTGCTCGGACGATGACAGCAGCTGGAACACCAATGCCGACGTTACTGTAAGCATGGGTAAGACAGAAGTGAAAGTCAAAGAGGGTGTAGGCCTTTTCAATGTGCCAATTTCCGTAACCGGCGAAACTAACGCTCCTGTTAAGGTAAAGGTTGCTACAAGAGAGACTGGTGACAATCCTGCTAAGAAGGATGTAAACTACATGGTTACAGATACCACTATCTATATCTCTGGTACCGAAGGCAATGTAGAAATCAAGACTGTAGACGATGAGGAAATCAACGAGAATCGTACCTTCGAGGTATATATCGTTTCTGCTGAGGGCGCCACTCTTGGTTCAGAAACCTCAACTCTTGTAACTCTTCGCGACAATGATGCCGAGTTCTACGAGAAACTCCAGGGTAACTGGACTATGACTTGTCTCAACTCAAGCGGTGCTCAGCAGAAGTGGGCTGTAACTATCGAAGGTGCTACCGATGAGGAAGACGAGGATTACAACAATAAACTCTATCTCTATGGTATGATGGGTTATACTTGGACCTGTGCTGAACTGTACTATAATTACGATATGGCTACACAGAGTGGTACAGTATCGTTCGACAACTTGGGTGGCTATAACTTTGCCGAGGATGTAAACTTCGGTTTGGGTGGCTACAACGATGTACAGCTTTACAATTATACGGGTTCAGGTTATAACGATACTCCTGTTGTTGGTACTTGGAGCTCAGACTTTAAGAGTGTAACATTCGATCAGACAAAAACTCTTGGTTTACTTATCTTCAATAAGGATGGTTCGTTCACACATTATTCATGGAACCGTCTAAGCAAGATAGCTCTTAGCAAATAACAAGCAAGGTTAGTTTAATAGCTATATAAATTTAAAAGCCGTCGCATATCTTCTGTATGCGGCGGCTTTGTTTTGGTACGTTAGAGAGCGTATTCTTCGCTTTTGTGTGAATCTTCAATTATCAAAGTGTCAACGTATTTGTTACAAGAATTTGTTAAGTTCTTCTACGAGCTTGAATACTGTAGTTGATGATACAGCTTGTGAAGGACGTGTAGTGCCAAATTCTCTTAGTATCTTCTTGGCTCTTGCTATTGCATCTGCTTGATATGGTAAGAGCATTGCGTATATCTTAGTTGTAAAGAATTCTTTTTTAGAATATTCTATCTTCATTTGCTGACTAAGTATCTGCTCATAGTCATTTCTATGGATGTATCCGCGATAGAGATTAAAATGCAGCAAGAACCAATACTCAAAAGCCTGATTGCTATAGGCAACATTGAATCCCATGCTCTCTGCAAGTAGTATAGCCTTGTTGAAATCATGGTTAGAAAAATCGTCTTTATCAAACACCACCCAGTATTGGTTGTATGTGTGCCCTTTTCGGCGTTCATCTTCTTTGATTATGATAGCTTCTTGTACCAGTTTGATAGTGTTTAGCCCTTTGCCCACAGCTTTTACAGATGCAGATGTAAGTCTGAAGGCATTGAAATAGTTTGGCTCGGTATTAACACCTTCACATACTATAAGAAATGACTGTTTGGTCTTGCGAAAACCCGAACGGCGGCTATATCCTTTTTCCTGTCGTGGATTGTATCTTGCCATAGTCAATCCTCCTTGTTTGTGAACAGTTCTTCAAAATTACCTATTATAGGTGTTCCTCCATATTTCCCTTCTAGGTAATCTTTCTCAAACGCTGCGTTGTTTCTTACTTTGTATTCGGCAAGTGAATAGAGTAGTGTTGCACCATAATTATCTTTTTGGGTAAACCATACTTGATCTCTCCGCAATATCTTGGCACTTAGTATATTGGTGTCATGAATGGTGAATATTAACTGTGCATGATTAGGATTGGTTTCTTTTGAATTAAAAAGTTCTACGATTTTGCCTGTTAGTTTAGGATGCATCTTGCTGTCTAACTCGTCTATTACCAATCGTTTTCCATTGTCAAGCGCGTCTATGATAGGGTATGCTAACTGAAAATATTTTATAGTTCCTTCTGATTCGTTATTTTTAAATGGAAATGAGATTATTTGTTTCTCCTTGCCGTTTTCATCGTATTGTACGTGGCTACTCACAACATCATCGTTAATCTTATATATATCCTCTATACCTAAATCGGCATATTTTGAAAACTCTACAATACGCTTGCGTAGCTTTGAATCATCCAATTTGATGACCGCCTTCTTCCACATCATTTCATCGTCATGGTTGGTAATAATCGAAGTATTGCCAAGCCAATTCACTATACTTACGGCTATGTCGT
This sequence comes from Oscillospiraceae bacterium, assembly GCA_963639385.1. Lineage (GTDB taxonomy): Bacteria > Bacteroidota > Bacteroidia > Bacteroidales > Bacteroidaceae > Prevotella. Next base: position 4,914 of record CAVHVH010000013.1, on the reverse strand, counting down.
CATTGAATTGTGCAGCAACAGAAATAAGTAATGCGTTGTTGCGCACCATCTTGTTGGTAATAAGGTTCTTTGCTATTGTGCAAGACGAATGCACATTAAATACGTCATTTTCTCTGTATAATAGCTCAACTTCTTTTGCTCTTTTTTTATTATTTCTTCTATACAGCCATTCTTTGTATACCTTCTTGTTGTCTATTTCAAAACCATAGCGAAATATATGTTCTGCATTACAAAACACAATTTCAAATACAGACGGTTCATGGGCTGTTGTTTCGTTGAGTCTGAAACTCTCTACATCCAGAGTATCTCCGGCTTGTAATTCTTTCATAGAATTGATAATGAGCCATTTGAATGCGGCAAAAGCCTTAATAAAATTTGATTTTCCTGAAGCATTAGCTCCGTATATTGCAGCACTGTGTAAAATAGGTGGAATTGCATCTCCAATTTCTATCATTGAATCGTCATCCTTTATCATTGGGTCTCTAAGGGTTGTTGAAGCCAGTGATAGGGTTGAAAACTCTTTAAACGATAAATAATTGCCAACTGAAAATTGAATAATCATATAGATAACTACTAAATATGTAATATTTTTGCAAATATAAAAGTTATGTTTGATATTTCCAAATTTTTATGGTCTAATGTTTGTTTCTTTATACATTGTGCGATTTTTCGTTGCTTTATGTGGTTCAAAACAAAAAAAATACCTAATTTTGCACATTGATATAACAAAATAACGCAAAAATCACTTGAAATATAACAAAACAACCAAAAATATGAAGAAGATTTTACTTTCTGCCCTGCTACTTCTGGTTACAATGGCCACAAGTGCTATACCTGTAGAGCCGGGAATATGGCGTACACTCAAAACGTCTACAGGTCTTACCGTAGAGGTACAACTTACGGGCGACGAGTTTTTGCATTACTGGGAGGCCAAGGATGGCAGTCAATACACTCTACGCAATGGTCTGCTCTATCCAGCCGATATGGACGCACTTGCCGAGAATGCTATGCAGATTCGCTCAGAAATGGTAGAATCGTATAACGGCAAGCGTCGTGCATCGTGGCGCAAGCAGGTAGCCCAGCGCACCAGCTTCAGTGGAACAAAACGCTGTTTAATCCTTTTGGTGCAGTTCTCTGATGTTAAGTTCACTATGGACGACCCTCAGGCATACTATGATAAAGTGGCCAATCAGAAAGGCTTAAGTTCGGGGAACTTTGTGGGCAGTGTGGCCGACTATTTTAGCGACCAGAGTAACGGTACCTTCAATATAGACTTCGATGTGTATGGTCCCTATACTTTGGGTACCCAGGCCTCTTATGGTGCCAACGACTCCAATGGCGACGATGTTAATGCGCGCGGAATGGTTTCCCAGGCCTGCAACCAAGCCTATGCCGATGGTGTAGACTTCTCTCCTTACGATTGGGATGGTGATGGCTATGTAGAAGAGGTGTATGTACTTTATGCCGGGTGTGGCGAAGCTACCGGAGGTGGTGAAAATACTATCTGGCCCCACAAGTGGCAGCTGGCCACTCCATTAAAGTTAGGCTCAAAGAAAGTATCGGTCTATGCCTGCTCTAACGAGATTCGTCCTAACGGCTCATATATGGGTATAGGTACTATCTGTCACGAATTCTCACACTGTTTGGGTTTCCCCGACATGTATGATACCCGCGGAAACAGCGGTGTTAGCAATACCCTCTATGGTATGGGTAACTGGGACTTGATGTGTAGCGGTTCTTATAATGGTGACGAATTCTGCCCCGCCGGATATACCGGTTATGAAAAGATGGTGGCCGGATGGGTTAAACCTATCGACCTATATCAGTCTACATCTGTATCGGGCCTAAAGACTACTGCTCAGGGCGGCGATGTGTATCGCTTTGTAAACCCCGGCAACGCCAATGAGTATTATATTATAGAAAACCGCCAGAAAACAGGTTGGGACGCACATGTAGGTAGCTCGGGTATCTTGATTAATCATATAGACTATAATAGTAGTCTGTGGTATTTAAACTACGTCAATACTCCCAAGGGTGGTAACGACCATGAGCGTATTACCATAGTTCCTGCTGATGGTGTAAAGAGTAAAACAACCGAGTATGGCGATGCGTGGCCCTACGGTTCGCATAAGTCGCTTGGTCCTACTACTACGCCAGCATGCGATGCCTATAACGAGAATAACGGCGAGAATACAATGAATATCGTGTTGAGTGATATGGCATGCACAGGTGGCGTGGCCTCGTTCAAGTTTACCAATCTTAATTATGGTTCTTCGCAAGAGGGTTATCTTATTCATGAAACCTTTGATCGTTGTGCAGGTACTGGTGCCAACGATGATGCTGGCTTTACTCCTCCTTCAAGTTCGCTTGAAGCAAGAACCTATGCACAGGGCGATGCTGTGTACGATGTAGAGGGATGGGCCTCTAATAAAACTATCAAGGGTGCATTCAAGAGTATTGTAGTAGGTCGTAGTACTACCGGTTCGGTAGAAAACACCATAACCACTCCTGTCTTTACCGTAGAGGATGGTCAGCAGGTAACTATAAAGTTCAAGGCAGCTCCTTTTGGTAGTGATGATACCGCTCTTACCTTGTCTACCGACAATGGTAAGCTGGGCGATACTCAGTTTACTATGGTCAAGGATCAGTGGACTGATTTCAGTACAACGCTCGCCGCTACCGGTGAGACCCATCTTACACTTACTGCCAAACGCTTCTTCCTGGACGAGGTAGAGATAACCGCTAGTTCAAATACCGGCATATCTAACACCTTTACTCCAGCAGCCAAAGCTGTAAAAGAGGGTGTGTATAGCCTATCGGGCGTATATCTTGGCACATCGGCCGCTACGCTACCCCATGGTGTGTATATCATCAACGGTCGTAAGGTAGTAAAGTAAACTTTTAAACGCATATGGGTGGTAATTTTTAGAACCACCCATATATAATATCGCCAGAACAAGGATGCTTGTGCATTCAAGTTCTGGCGATATTGTTTATGCGTGTTGTTAGTTAAAGATAATTGTTTATTTGCGTACGCAGCGTACGTAGTGACCAAAGTAATAGGAGTGGGATGATGTGGTTGTTATACCGTTGACGATGTACGCAATTTTTAGGGCATCCGAACCGTAAGAGGTAGTCTTGTCGTTTGTCCAGTAATACACCCTTGAGCCTTCCATATCGTCGCCCGTAGCACTGCTGAAGTATCCACCGGGAGAAATGCTCAAACCTGTTAGGTTGGTACCTACTTTTTGCCAAGTGTCGGTAGTCTTTATTTTAGCAGATTGGCCGGTTTTTAGATAATTCTTCATGCTATCCCATTGGGCAATTGTTGAAACTTCCCATCCTTCAGGAGCAAGACCTCCCTCGCTTACTACTGCATATCCGTTGTACATTGCACCGTAGTCTGGCCAGCAATATTCGGTGTCGTCGCTATAGATGTGATAGGCGGCATTGGTCTCTTTATTCCATGCAGTAGCTTGTGTAGAAGTGTAGAGCTTGATAGATGTGCCATTACGCAGCGTTACGGCCTTGAGGTTGCTTGCCATCCAGTATTGGGCTGCAATCTTCACAATTTTGTACGTCTGCTGGTCAGTTTTGCTGCGCACATCTTCGAGTAGATAAGGAGTAGTGGTTGTGGCCACTTCTTCTGCGCCCTCAGGTAGTGAGGTTACAAACTGTCCGTTGGAAGTGAGGTATACCGATGTAAGGGAAGCGCTGCCAGCGGTATAAGAAGCCACCGAGTCGCCAACTACATCCCATACTATGCTTGCCCCATTACTTGCCAAGCCTTTGCTTAGGTCAGCTTTGCCATCGTCGGCCATGGGGTAGAGTACAGTAAGCACATCGTCAACTACATTACCAGAGCCTACCCAGCTGCGCACATATTCAGAGCACACCTCGGCCACCTGCTTGTCGCCCGCCATTACCTTTTGTACGTTACCCGTAGAGAAGTCGGTGGGGATATCTATCTTGTACACTTTTTCAGTTGCGGCTTTAGCATTGAAGAAGATGCTGTCTATATCGGCAAGCTGATATGTGGCAGTAGTACCGTTTTTTTGTACTATCACCATTTGTGTGGGTTTGGTAGTTTGGGCCATCAAGGCTGTAGTACATGCTACCGAAAGAGCAAGTGAGAGTAAAGTTTTTTTCATTATTTTCTGAATTTGAATGATTTATTACCTAATTTAAAAATGTATATGCCCTTGGGCAGTGATGAGATGTTAATGCTGCTCTCTGTGAGCGATGCATTGGTGTAGTACGTGGTGCCGTTGATGCTGTATAGGGCAGCGGGCAGCGCATTGGCGGTGTCGTAGCCTACCAGATGCAATTCATCGGCCGTAGCCGTTACCTTTACCGATGCCAAATAGTCTGTTACTACGGTTTTTACATCGGTGGGGGTTTGATCCGAGAATTTGATGGAGAGAATTCGGGTGAGCGGAGTGTCGCTCACTTGTCCATCAGTGTTCTGCTTTACCTGCAGATTGCCATCGCTGAAGTGTATGGACGTTATTTGGCTTAGTCCTATTACACTCTCAGCGCTACTGTCGTTGAAATAGGTTACCATATACTGCTGTGCCGAAGCATGTACAGTAATGTACCCTATTAACATCAACGATGCAAGAGTTCGCTTTTTGATGTTCATAAAATAAAAGAGTTTAGTTAAAAATCTTTGTGTTATCCTTTTTTCTTATTACAAGTTGATGCAAAGTTATAATTTTTTGTTTACAATATGCAAATAATTGTCAATAATATATTACAATGTGTAAATTTTTGTAATAACAGAGGGTGTCTTTATGGTTTCTCTTTTTAGAGACACGGTTCGCAATGTTCTTCTTTGAAAAAGTAAAACGTTGTCTTACAATGAAGGTATAAACTCAACGGTGGTAATTTTTAGAACCACCCTTATTTTTATCC
>CAVHVH010000012.1:0-24311 GCA_963639385.1 Oscillospiraceae bacterium | reverse complement strand
CACAAGATGCAGCATCGCGTATGGGCTACAATGATAAAGGTAATGGTTACTGGCAAGATGGCGACCAGATTACCGTGGTCTCAGAGAATGGGTCTGATCAAAGTTTTTCTACATTCTCTATGACCGAGGGCGCCGGAACTAACAGTGCCACATTTACTGGTAGCACTAAGTTTACACGCTTGGCATACGCCTTCTATCCCGCCAATGACCAACATCAAACAGGCGTAAACAATAATCTTGTATATTATCTGCCCGCAACTTATACCTATACCCAGGTAAATACAGACTATGTGGTAGACAATGGCGTAAGCTTTAATATGCCTATGATGGCCGCATTTGGCGACGATGACAATACTACGGCCTCTTTTAAATATATAGGCGGTATGCTGGCTGTTAAGATAGACCGCCTGCCGGCAACCGAAGGTACAGTTACCGTAACCACCAAAAGTAATATCTGCGGTCAAAATTATCTTGATAACGAAGATAATTTGTCTTCTACATTCACCGATGGCAGCAAGACAGTAACCTTCAATTACAGCGGCGCTACAGCCTGGGCCTCTGGTGTATTCTATCTGCCTCTGCCCGCAGGTACTTATTATGAACTTGCGGTAACGGTAAGTAGTACAAGTACCAATGCTGGAACCTTAACATATACCGCTAAAGCCAACAAAAGTATTGAAATAGTCCGCGGCCATATCAAGAAGCTTAAGGTAACAACCGATTATAGTACAACTATAAACGATCATAAATTTGTTGATTTGGGTCTGCCTACTGGTACACTCTGGGGCGATTGTAACATTAATGCCGATAACTGTACCCAGATAGGTTACTACTATGCTTGGGGCGAGACCTTCACCAGAACCAGCTATGATGGTAGTAATTATAGTTTTGACAAATACAACTCTATTGACGGCAAGACCACACTTGAACTGGAGGACGATGCTGCCAATAGCTATTGGTGCCCACCCTGCCGCATACCTTCAGATACAGAGTGGGGTTATCTTATTAATAACTGCACTGTAACATACACTACTCAAGATGGAGTTAACGGTTATACTATAACGAGTAAAACCAATGGCAATTCTATCTTCTTGCCCTTGACAGGTTATTATGATAGTACTATATTAGGCAACACAAACAAAGGCTATTACTGGACCAATACACGCTGTGGCGTTTATCAGAATGCTTGGGCGATGGTATTTGACCCAGAAGCTTCTACTACGGCATGCGGTACTTTAGGCCGACCCTTTGGTTGTGTAATACGCGCCGTGGTTCAACCATAACATCAGCGTATAAACGAGAGTGGGTGGTAATTTTTACCCCCCCTCTCACCTACAAAGACAAACGATAAAGATAATGAAAAAGAAACTATTTTACTAGACTCCCCAAACCTTTGTGGTAGCCATTAACGTGGCGCAGAACATAGCCGCAGGCAGTACTACACAGACGGTAACCCCGCCATCCTCAGGCAACCAGTTAGAAGATGCCACTTGGGACGATGAAGAAAGTATTTAATTCAGAGATGACAATGAATAGTAAGTATATAAACAGAAAGGCGCTACAGGCCGTGGCGCTTTTCTTTGGACTGGCTTTTACCGCCTGCTCAACCGAAGATGAATTTACCCCCCCAACTTCTACTAAAAGTCATACCGTAACCATTACGGCTACCCAGCCCTCACAAGATGCAGCATCGCGTATGGGCTACAATGATAAAGGTAATGGTTACTGGCAAGATGGCGACCAGATTACCGTGGTCTCAGAGAATGGGTCTGATCAAAGTTTTTCTACATTCTCTATGACCGAGGGCGCCGGAACTAACAGTGCCACATTTACTGGTAGCACTAAGTTTACACGCTTGGCATACGCCTTCTATCCCGCCAATGACCAACATCAAACAGGCGTAAACAATAATCTTGTATATTATCTGCCCGCAACTTATACCTATACCCAGGTAAATACAGACTATGTGGTAGACAATGGCGTAAGCTTTAATATGCCTATGATGGCCGCATTTGGCGACGATGACAATACTACGGCCTCTTTTAAATATATAGGCGGTATGCTGGCTGTTAAGATAGACCGCCTGCCGGCAACCGAAGGTACAGTTACCGTAACCACCAAAAGTAATATCTGCGGTCAAAATTATCTTGATAACGAAGATAATTTGTCTTCTACATTCACCGATGGCAGCAAGACAGTAACCTTCAATTACAGCGGCGCTACAGCCTGGGCCTCTGGTGTATTCTATCTGCCTCTGCCCGCAGGTACTTATTATGAACTTGCGGTAACGGTAAGTAGTACAAGTACCAATGCTGGAACCTTAACATATACCGCTAAAGCCAACAAAAGTATTGAAATAGTCCGCGGCCATATCAAGAAGCTTAAGGTAACAACCGATTATAGTACAACTATAAACGATCATAAATTTGTTGATTTGGGTCTGCCTACTGGTACACTCTGGGGCGATTGTAACATTAATGCCGATAACTGTACCCAGATAGGTTACTACTATGCTTGGGGCGAGACCTTCACCAGAACCAGCTATGATGGTAGTAATTATAGTTTTGACAAATACAACTCTATTGACGGCAAGACCACACTTGAACTGGAGGACGATGCTGCCAATAGCTATTGGTGCCCACCCTGCCGCATACCTTCAGATACAGAGTGGGGTTATCTTATTAATAACTGCACTGTAACATACACTACTCAAGATGGAGTTAACGGTTATACTATAACGAGTAAAACCAATGGCAATTCTATCTTCTTGCCCTTGACAGGTTATTATGATAGTACTATATTAGGCAACACAAACAAAGGCTATTACTGGACCAATACACGCTGTGGCGTTTATCAGAATGCTTGGGCGATGGTATTTGACCCAGAAGCTTCTACTACGGCATGCGGTACTTTAGGCCGACCCTTTGGTTGTGTAATACGCGCCGTGGTTCAACCATAACATCAGCGTATAAACGAGAGTGGGTGGTAATTTTTACCCCCCCTCTCACCTACAAAGACAAACGATAAAGATAATGAAAAAGAAACTATTTTACTAGACTCCCCAAACCTTTGTGGTAGCCATTAACGTGGCGCAGAACATAGCCGCAGGCAGTACTACACAGACGGTAACCCCGCCATCCTCAGGCAACCAGTTAGAAGATGCCACTTGGGACGATGAAGAAAGTATTTAATTCAGAGATGACAATGAATAGTAAGTATATAAACAGAAAGGCGCTACAGGCCGTGGCGCTTTTCTTTGGACTGGCTTTTACCGCCTGCTCAACCGAAGATGAATTTACCCCCCCAACTTCTACTAAAAGTCATACCGTAACCATTACGGCTACCCAGCCCTCACAAGATGCAGCATCGCGTATGGGCTACAATGATAAAGGTAATGGTTACTGGCATAAGGACGATGCCCTTAGTGTAGTGTATATCAAAACACAAGAAACAGAAGGTAAAGATGCATTGAATTCTCGCTTTGACCTTACCGAAGGCGCAGGCCAGACAAGAGCTACTTTTACTGGCACTATGGATTTAAGTATAGACGAAGCCTATACTGTTATGGCTTTCTATCCATATAATGAAAACCACACCTATTTTACCTATAATCTGCCCAACAGTTATACCTATGATGGGGTAAACACAGACTATACATATACAGAAGATGGCAAGAGTGCCAATATGCCTATGTATTGCCGTGTTAAAGACGCTTCAGGGTCTGACTTGCAGCCTAACTTTATGGCTTTGGGTAGCGTACTGGCCATCAAGGTAAACCATTTGCCAGCAGCTGCGGGTACAATTACCATTACTGCCAACGAGGTTATCTCTGGCAATGCAAATTTTAAACCTGTAATGAAAGATAATAAAGTAGTTTACAATGATGCAGGTCAAATACTTATGCACATAGAAACTCCTACAGAAGGCGAAAAAACAGTTACCTTTAACTATAGCAATGCTACTGTGGGCCAGTCGGGCGTGTTCTATCTGCCCTTGCCAGATGGAACTTATACAGGCGTTAAGGTAACGGTGGCTGGAGCCAGCGAGAGCGACCCCACATATACCGGTGGTGGCGACGATGGCGTAAAACTTACTTTAGAGCGCGGCCATATCAAGAAGCTCAAGGTGAATACCGATTACGACCTTACCATAGATGGTCATAAGTTTATTAACCTGGGGTTGCAGAGTGGTACCCTGTGGGCCGAGACTAATATTGGCGCAGCCACAGCAGCCGACTGCGGTGGATACTATGCTTGGGGTGAAACCGAAACAAAGGACACATATATGCCCAGCAATTATAATTATTTTACACAAGTAGAGACAGGGAAAACAGATCAAGACGGAAATCCTATTTATGGTGATAAAGTAGAAAAATACAACGGTACAGATTGTCTTTACTCACTAGAGTCGATCGATGATGCTGCCACCAGTAACTGGGGTGCTTATTGCGCTATGCCTACCCAGGATATGTGTAACGAACTGCTTACCTGTACCTGGGAGTGGACAACTCAGACTAATAGTAGCAACGAGAGCGTAAGTGGTTACAAGGTTACCAGCAAGTCTAACGGCAAGTCAATATTCTTGCCCTGCACAGGCTTTAAAATCAATAGTTCGCTGTATGATGGCTCTACTACTACAGGTTATTACTGGAGCAAAGACATTTACCCCTCAATAACTATGCAAGGATACCTATTTAGCTTCAGCGCAGAAAAAACGGGCAACATGGTTGGCCATTATCGCCCCTTAGGTTGTGCCGTTCGCGCCGTGATAGGACAATAATATGGGTGGTTTTATATAGCAGAGCTAATCTGTAAAGCCCCTTAACGGTGGTAAGCGCCACCCTGAATAATACCGATCTAATCCCGGAAGCCCATCCCCGCTTCTGGGATTTATTGTCTCTATACAAAGGTGATTATCAAGAAAACTACCTTTACAGAGCCTTAGATGTAATTTTTAGAGCCACCCTAACATGGTTTTTTATTTCAATAGGATTAAAAATCAACTTTTTTATGTAAATTTGCCCCATAATCACCCTTAAAAATATGGATTTGACACATAATATAATAGAATACGTAAATTGTTGTATAGGCGCTTTTGCCAGCCGCTTCAAGTTGTCGAGAATACAGGCCTATAACTATTTGAATAGGTTTAACGCCATAGATTTTCTTATAACATGCTATCCTGCCGAACATACACTTTCTATCGATGATGCAGTAGATGACATTGCATATATCTGCCAAAAGAATGGAGGAAAATTAGGATGTTAAAATTGTATCATGGCAGTAATGTGGTTATAGACAAGATCGACTTGTCTCGTTCGCACAGAGGCAAAGATTTTGGTTGTGGCTTTTATTTGAATCCAAATAAAGAACAGGCTCTTGATATGGCTACCCGTACTTGTCAGCGAATGACTGAAGGTGTACCAACCCTTAATGCGTATATGTTTGATGACAATTTGTTGGAAAATTCAGATTTGTCAGTAAAGGTTTTTGATAGTTATTCAGTAGAGTGGGCAGAATTTGTACTGATGAACAGAAAAAATACAAGTGGTATACAGGCTCATTCCTACGATATTGTTATAGGTCCAATAGCTAATGACACAGTAGGTTTGCAGATGCGCCGTTTTGTCCAAGGATATATCAGTATAGAGCGTATGATAGAGTTGTTGAAATATCAGAAGCCTGCTATTCAGTATTTCTTCGGTACCGAAAAATCGATTGTCTATCTAAAGAAAATATAATATGAACGAAGATATACAATTCCAAATAGAATGTCTTTCTACAGAACTGGTTGAGATGTTGATGCAGAAGTATGGTTGGGATACGAAAAAGGCTCTTGATGTACTATATACTTCTGAAACCTTTAAGCATTTATGTAATCCTGCGAGCGGTTTTTATTATGAGAGTGCAGTCTACGTGTTTTCTTATTTGGAAAATGAGATAGAAATAGGAGTTGTAAAATAGACATATTGTTATGGACAATATTTGCTGTATAGGACATATCACGCACGACCGTATAGTTACGCCAAGTCGCACTATGGAGATGGCCGGAGGCACAGCTCTCTACTTCTCGTGGGCGCTGCACGCCATAGACCCTGCGTTCAAATTCAGTCTTGTTACCAAGGTAGGCCAAGAGTCTATTAACGAGGTACAAAAGCTGCGCCAGGCTGGTGTAGACGTTACCCAGTATGCCAGCGACAGTTCGGTATTCTTTGAGAATGTGTATGGAGCCGATCCTAATGAGCGCCGGCAGAGAGTGTTGGCCCAGTCGGCCCCATTTACGCTTGAAGAATTGGCTAAGGTAGAGGCCGATGTGTTCCATTTGGGTACACTATTGCCCACCGACTTTCAATTAGATGCTATAGAGAGTCTGCGGCAGCGCGGAACGGTGTCTATCGATGTACAGGGCTATCTGCGCCAGGTAGTAGGCCAGGATGTAGTGCCTATGGACTGGAGTCACAGCCACCGGTTATTGTCGATGGTAGATGTAGTTAAGCTTAACGAGATGGAGATGCGTGTAGTAACTGGTACAGATGATCCATACGATGCCGCGCGCTTTATAGCCTCGTGCGGAGTTAGTCAGGTATTGCTTACCTTTGGCAGTATGGGTTCGCTTATCTATGCCGAGGACAATTTCTATGAGATTCCGGCCTATGCTCCCCAGTGTGTAGTAGATGTAACGGGGTGTGGCGACACCTATTCGGCCGGTTATCTCTATGGTAGGGCGCAGGGTATGGACTATGCTGCTGCCGGCCGCTTGGCCGCCGCCATGTGTACACTAAAGATAGAGCGTGCCGGAGTATTTACGGGTACGCGCCAAGAAGTTGACAAGATTATAGGTTGATTAAAGGGTGGTTCTAAAAATTACCACCGCCAAGTTCATTCTTTGTTGGGAGAATTGCGTTTTGTCATCTTTCGGCTTCTTTTCAGTTCAAAGTGCCAGTTCGCTCAGTCATAATGCCCGCATTATTCTTTCGCTCACTTACACTTTGTCCTTGAAAAATAAATCCAAAATCTGACAAAGCTAATTTATAGAACCACCCTTAATAGTGGTTCTAAAAATTACCACCGCCAAGTTCATTCTTTGTTGGGAGAATTACCATCATTGAGTTAGTGGGTTAGCGTTCAAGCATATGGTCAATGCTTAGGCTAACCTCATGGGCAGAAACCTTTACAATACGCTGGTTTCTTATTTCCAACAGGCAGTCGGCTATTCGGGCGGCCAGTTCCAGGTCGTGCGTACTTATCAGTATAGTTTTTTCTTCGTTGTGGGCCAGGTGGCTTAGCGTCTTCATCACCGCCACCTTGCTGGCATAGTCGAGAAAGGCTGTGGGCTCATCGAGTAGTATTACCGGTGTCTGTTGGGCCAGAGCTTTGGCTATCATCACCTTTTGTAGTTCGCCATCGCTAAGCTGCCCCATACGGCGGTTAGCCAAAGTGGTTATGCCCACAGTGTGCATGGCCTGTTGTACAATATCCTTGTCGGTTTTGCCCAAAGAGCCCCAGAAACCCGTGTAGGGAGCCCGTCCCATGGCCACCATCTCTTCGGCGGTAAGCGATGGCGTATCCGGGCGGTAGGTGAGCACTACGCTCACTCTGCGCGCCATTCCGGCCGGTGTAAGGTGGCTTATATCGCTCCCGTCAATGTTTACCGTGCCGCTTAGGGGCGACTGAAATCCGCACAGTGTACGCAGTAGCGTAGACTTTCCCGCCCCGTTGCGGCCTAAAATACATGCCATACGGCCACAGGGTAGTGATAGATTGATATCTTCTACTACGCTGTGGCCGTGGTATCCTACACACAAGTTTACGGTTTCTATTCCCTGCATGCTATTGATTATGGGTGTCTTGGGCATTGTCATTATTTCTGGCCTCTATTACTTTGGCAATGGTAATAAAGCGATAGTGGGCATCGAGCATAGCGTTGATAAATCCGGGTACACCTTTGAATATCTGTCCCTTCAGGAAATATGCCTTGAAAAAGTAGAATGCCGGGTAGAATATAAGTTTAGGCATTCCGTAGTGTTTGCCGTTCTTCTTTACGGCTTCGTTGTCGCTATACTCGTTGGTCTTATACAGACGGGTGCGTATAGAGTCGTCAGCCCGGTGTATCAGTGCCAGTTCCTTGCGCGCCTGTGGAATATGCTCTACCCTACCCTGTACCGTAGGAAAGGTGTGTACATAAGGCGGCCACACAGTTCCTTCGCGTATAAAGAAGCGCAGCTGGTAGTCAGGATAGGCAAAGAGGCGGTGCATGAAGTATCCCTTGCGCGGAATGTACAGTCCTTTAGGACAGTTGGGGTTGGCTATGCGTTGGTACAGATATTGGCGCAATTGTGGGGTAACTATCTCGTCGGCATCAACTACCAGTACCCATGGCGACGAGGCCGACTGTATGGCAAAGGTACGGGCCGGTTCGGCACTCTTGTGGTTAGCTTTGGGAAAGGTTACCACGCGTGCCCCCATGCGCTTGGCTATGGCCACGGTAGAGTCTGTACTCTCCATATCGCATACCAGCACTTCGTCAAAGTCTTGTACGGCACGTATTACCTCTTCCAGCATAGCTTCGGCATTGTAGGTATTGATAACCACCGATATTTTTTGTGGGTTGGTATTGGCTGTCATGTTAATAGAACATAGCTATAGTTGATTTTTACAAAGTTAAGCCATTATTTCTTTTTGGCCAAGTCTTACGTCTATTATTTGGGTACATAGTATAAATATAGACTCTGTCAGTGGCACTATATAGTATTCAACTTGCACTACCTTTAAATAAGGTAGGCTGCATCTCGGAAATAAAAATAAATAAATTTATTTTGTATTCCTCTCAACTTGCACTACCTTTGCTCAAGTATTTATGGATTACAGACAAATAACTTTCTCCGTATTGGCACTGCTGATGATGGCAGCATGCGGCAAACCTCAACGGCCTGTATCGGCCAATGAATTTACCGATGAGATAAGGCTACCCATAACTCAGGTAAAGAATCAGGGGGGTGATAATGTATGCTGGATGTACGCCATGCTCTCTACTATAGAGACCGACCGTATATCGCAGGGCGACTCTATACACCTTTCGGTGGCCTATCCGCTGCGTAGGTATATAGAAGACGGTGCTGTAGAGGCTATGCTATGCCGTAACGCGCGCCCTACCACTTTGCGCGGCACGGCCAAGCAGGCATTGGCTCTCTTGCAAACCTATGGAGCCGCCCCTTACGATGCTTATCCAGCTCAGGGAGTATCTATCGAGGCCATGGTGCGAGGCGTAAGAGCGTTGGCTCGTAATGCGGGGTCTATACAGACGCTTTCAAGAAAAGTAACCGATATGCTTGACAGCAGAATGGGCGCTCTGCCGCAGCGGGTATATATGCTACATGCTCAATATACCTTCGGCGAATTTGCCCGTAGTGTATATGTTGATTCCTACCGGGCTCTTACCAGTTTTACCCATCATCCTTTTGGTGAAGAGGTAGCGCTTGAAGTGCCCGACAACTATCGCCACGATACTTTTCTTAACGTGCCCATAGATACGCTTATGGCTGCCATAGATAGGGCTTTGGAACACGGATATGCCGTATGCTGGGAGGGCGACACTTCCGAGCCAGGCTTCTCTTTTAGAGGTGGTGTGGCCACCCTACCCTCTTCGCCGCATTATACCCAGCGGTTGCGCCAAAGGTGGTTCGAGCAAAGGCAGACTACCGACGACCATTGTATGTCTATCATTGGCCGTGCTCACGATAGTCATGGCCAACGATATTATATTGCCAAAAATTCGTGGGGAACAGACAACCCTTACGGGGGCTTGATGTATCTCTCGCAGGACTATGTAAAAATGAAAACTATAGCAATAATAATCAATAATGAAGCTTGTAATATTCGACTTTGACGGCACGCTGGCTGACACCGAGACACTTATAACCCAGACCATGATGAAGACCATCGAGGCCATGCATTTGGAACCGAGAAGCCCTAAGCAGATAAAGGCCATGATAGGGTTGCCACTCAAGGAAACCTTTACCCGACTTATCCCCATGACCGACGAAATGGGTGAACGCTGCGCTAAACTCTACCAAGAGATATTTGCCCGCGACAACCAGCCCGGAGTGGTTACCCTCTTTCCTCATGTACGCTCTGCGCTGCAGACGCTGCACGATGCCGGACTTACACTTACCATAGCCACCTCGCGGCAACGTTTCTCGCTGGTGCAGTTTCTCCAGGATATGCAGATAGAACATCTGTTTAGCTACATAGTAACCGTAAACGATGTAGAACATGCCAAACCAGCCCCTGATATGGTGATACAGACACTGGAGCATACCGGTATAGATGCCGATGAGACTATGATGGTGGGCGATGCCGTGTACGATATACAGATGGGTGTAAATGCCGGAGTACACACCACGGCGGTAACCTACGGCAATGGTTCGCGCCAGGAGCTGGAAGCCAGTGGAGCCGAACACGTGATAGACGATTTTGCTCAACTTACAACTATAATATTATAAATTAGCTATATGAATAGACTTACAGTGATTATAGCCGCCATAGGTATAACCATAGCGGTGCAGGCGCAGAACGCGCAGCAAGAGATAAAGCAGAACCGTGCCCTCTCAGCCAGTAACCTGGCGGCCTATCCCGGTCCACAACATAGGCTTACCCCAGCCCCAAAGGGATATCATGCTTTCTATCTCAGCCATTATGGTCGCCATGGTTCGCGTTATCTTATCAGTGCGGCCGACTACGACAGTACTGCCGCCGTATTGCTGCAGGCCGACAGTGCAGCCCAGCTTACAGCCAAGGGTAAAGAGGTGCTTCACAAAGTGCAACAGTTGGCTATCGAGGCCAAAAACCGCTATGGCGAACTTACCCCTCTTGGCGCTACCCAGCATAGGCTGATAGCCCGCCGTATGTACGAGCGCTTTCCCGAAGTGTTTCAAGGCAACGTGCATGTTGATGCCAAGAGTACCGATATTATACGCTGTATTCTGTCTATGAGCAGTGCCTTGCAGGAACTATGCCGACTCAACCCGCAGTTGGACATTATCCACGATGCCAGTCGCCACGACATGTACTATATGAACCAGACCGATAAGGCGCTATACCGACAGAAACTGGGTGGCGGTACCCGTGAACTGCTTGACAGTTTCAAGCGTTGTCACCGTGATGACAGTCACCTTATGGCGGTACTTTTCAATAATCCTAAATGGTTAGGTAAGAACAAGGCCGACCGACTGGCCGACCGACTGTTTAAGTTGGCCGGAAGCGTGCAGAATACCCGGCAGAGTGGTACGCTTGCGCTCTACGATATATTCACCCTTGACGAGGTATATCGCCACTGGCAGTGCAACAATGCTTTTTGGTATCTTACCTATGGTCCCAGCACACAGAATGGCGGCAACCAGCCTTTTTCGCAGCGCAATCTGCTGGCTAAAATCATTGCCGAGGCCGATAGCTGCATAGCTCTGCCCCACCCCGGAGCCACGTTGCGCTTTGGCCACGATACTATGGTTATGCCGCTGGTATGTCTGTTAGACGTTAACGGCTATGGCCGACCTGTAAAAGATATAAGTCAGCTACCCGCAGTAGGATGGTGCGACTATCGTATATTCCCTATGGCCTGTAATCTGCAATGGGTGTTCTACCGCCGGTCGGCAAGCGACAAGGATATACTGGTCAAGGTGCTTCTAAACGAAGATGAGGCCCGTCTGCCCGTGGCTACCGACTGTGCCCCATACTATCATTGGAGTGATGTACGCCGCTATTATCTGGATAAGTTGGCCACTTATCGCCCATAGTTATGGAAGATGCTACAACTGATTAAAAGCTAAAAAAAATAACAATCGCCGTTATGTATGTTGTGCATAGCGGCGATTGTTATGTCAATTTGTTTCTTATGGTTGGTTCTGTAAATTAGAATCGTCTTTTACCTTCTTTCTTTCTCCTTTATAACGGCTTCGATGCGGCGTACTACCATTTCGGGTTTGATGTCTTTAAGACAGTTATAGTGGCCAAACATACAGGGTTTGTTGCCATATATGCTGCATGGGCGGCAGTGCATGTTAAGTTGTACGGCATTTTTTGGGTTCTGTCCCCATCCCATAAATCCTGCGTATGGGTGTGTGGCTCCCCAGATGCTTACCACAGGCGTATTAACAAGCGATGCCAGGTGCATATTGGCCGAGTCCATAGATACCATTACGTCGAGGCGGTTGATAAGTGCCAGCTCTTCTTCCAGGCCATTGACTATAGTTGAGGCCATGGTACACTGGCTATGGTGTTTTACTATATAAGAAAGCTCTTCAGTTTCGTGTTTCCCGCCGCCGAAGAGAAAAATACGATAGTTGGGGTGATTGGCCAGCAGCTGACTAATTACGTGTCTCATCTGTGGCAGAGGATATATCTTGCCCTGGTGTACAGAGAAGGGGGCTATGCCTATCCAACATTCGTCGGCAGCCTTGGGTCCTATCTTCTCTTCAGTCTCTGCCGAGGGCGTTTTGTTGCCGTTATAGATAGATGTAAAATCAAGCGTTACGGGATATCCCAGCTGTGCCAATACGTCAGCGTAGTTTTCGAACGATGTAGGTTGTTGTACCAGCATCTTGTTGCTTTGGCAGGTAAGTTGGCGTTTGCCCTTACGATGCTTGTCTATATGGGCTACCTTGAACCCGCCCATGCTGAAGCGCAGTCGCAGATACTTGGTACGCAGTACGTCGTGCAGGTCGGCCACGGCAGTAAACTGCTTGGCCACCAGTCGGCGATACAGCGTGTTGAGTCCGTGTAGGCTGTCCAGTTCTTCGGGTGAAGCCTCCATAAACCCAATGTTAGGAGCCAGATTGTTGTAGAAGGCGTGGGCTCTCGGGCGGCTCAGTACCGTGATATGTATGTTAGGGTACTGGGTGGCCAACGAATAGACCACGGGTACGGTCATGGCCACGTCGCCTAATGCAGAAAGACGTATGATGAGTATGTGGTCTGTTTTCACTTTTTACCGTAGAGTATCGGGTTGGTCGATGGGTCGTTGTACATCTTCATTTGCCGGTATACCTTCATGTATTTGCGGCCGGCGGCAATATCGTCGAGTAATTGGTCGATGGCTGTACCCAGGTCTTTCTGCTGTTCGGTAAGCACGTTGAGCTTGGCCTGGCATTTGGTGCGGTGCTCGTCAGAGGCATCGGTACGCTCTACCTGTTCGCGCATGTGGTATATTTTGAGAGCCAATATGCTAAGGCGGTCAACGGCCCATGCCGGACTCTCGGTATTGATGGTGGCATCGGGAGCCACATTTACGTCAGAGTATTGCTGGCGGAAGTACGAATCGATCTGTTCTACCAGGTCTGTGCGGTCTTGGTTGCTGCGGTCAATGCGGCGCTTCAGCTGCAGAGCCTCTAATGGGTCAATGTGCGGGTCGCGTATGATGTCTTCAAGGTGCCACTGTACGGTGTCTATCCAGCATTTCAGATAGAGGCGGTTGTCTATCGAATCTCTGTCGTATGGGTTGTTGATGGGAGTGTCTACATCGTTCTTGACATGATAATCGCCGATAGCCTGATTAAAGATGTGATTGCACTTTTCGGTAAATGAAGCCATGTTTTTAGTTGTTTATGTTAATATATCTCTGTAAATTATACCTTTTGCAGTTAATACTGCATTATGCAAAGATAATGTAAAAAGGAGATAGCGCCAAACAAAAGCCGTTTTTTTTGAAACTTAGCATGAAGGGTGGTAATTTTTGGAACCGCCCTGTATAGAATGAGTAATTAAAAAATCTACTCATAAGTTGCGGTATTATATGGCATTTTATAATTTTGCATACGTTTATAGTACTTTTTTTGCAACGTATGAACTATACATTATATATATAATATGAACAAGAACAAAAAGAATATTGCAACTGCAGCAGCAGTATTGGCCAGTGCAGGCCTCTTGTCGGCATCGTGTACAGATACGGCCCATGCCACAGATACGGCCAAGACTGAGAGTGTAGAGTTGCTCAAGACATCGCAGAGTTGGGACGGCGTTGATCTACCCGACTACCTTTCGGGTAAGCCAGAGGTGCGGGTGCTTAGGGTTACGCTCCCACCCCACTCTAAACTGCCGAAGCATCATCACGATGTTATGTCGTACGGAATAGTAAATAAAGGTGAACTTACCCTGGTGCGCGAATCAGACGGCAAAGAAACTACCGTGCATACTGGAGAGGCTGTAGTAGAAACCGTAGGCACTGTGCATCATGGAGAAAACCGTGGAAGCGTGGCTACAGAGATAGTAGTATTCTATCTGTCAAAAGAGGGTTTGCCTATCACCGTTTCAGACGAATAATATATGGGTGGTAATTTTTAGAACCACCCATATAATTTTTCAGAACCACCCACTATGTCCGTTTTATGTCTGTAAGACCAATTAATTATCAAAAGAATAGCCGTTTTATTGCACAGATATAGGGGTTGTGTGCATAGAAATGGCGTTTTTATATAAAAAAATTTGCCAGTATGATAAAAAATTAGTTCCTTTGCAGCCAGGATTTTTAATAAATACGGATTTTTAACAACTAAAATTTACAATTATGTCAGAAATTGAAAGCAAAGTAAAGGCAATTATTGTTGACAAACTTGGTGTTGAAGAAGATGCAGTTACTGCAGAAGCAAGCTTCACCAACGACCTTGGTGCCGATTCACTGGATACTGTAGAGTTGATTATGGAATTTGAGAAGGAATTTGGTATCAACATTCCTGATGACAAGGCTGAAACAATCCAGACTGTAGGCGACGCTATCAAGTACATCGAGGAGAACGCTAAGTAAATGGAGCTTAAGAGAGTAGTAGTAACCGGTCTTGGCGCCGTTACCCCTTTGGGCAATACTCCTGAGGACACATGGAACGCCATGTTGGCCGGCAAGAGCGGCGCAGCCCCTATTACCCAGTTCGATGCTTCACTGTTTAAAACCCAGTTTGCCTGCGAGGTAAAAGACCTTAACGTTAACGATTGGATTGACCGTAAGGAGGCCCGTAAGGTAGACCGCTATACCCAGTTGGCCCTTATCTCGGCCATGCAGGGTGTAAAAGATTCGGGTATTGACCTGGAAGTTGTCGACAAGAACCGCATTGGAGTAGTCTTCGGTGTAGGTATTGGCGGTATCAAGACCTTTGAGGATGAGGTGTCTTACTACGGCAAGCACCAGGAAGACGGACCTAAATTCAATCCGTTCTTCATCCCCAAGATGATAGCCGATATAGCATCTGGACAGATATCAATCCATTTCGGTTTCCATGGTCCCAACTACACCACCACATCGGCCTGCGCCTCTTCGAGCAACGCACTTGCCGATGCATTTAACCTTATCCGCCTGGGTAAGGCCGATATGATAGTAAGCGGTGGTGCAGAGAGCGCTATCTGTGCTTGTGGTGTGGGTGGATTTAACGCCATGAAGGCTCTGTCTACCCGCAACGATGATCCAGAGCACGCTTCGCGTCCATTCAGCGCCAGTCGTGACGGATTCGTGATGGGCGAGGGTGCTGGCTGTTTGATTCTCGAAGAGCTGGAGCACGCCAAGGCTCGCGGAGCCAAGATTTACGCCGAGATGGTAGGCGAGGGCGAGAGCGCCGATGCTTACCACATTACAGCCTCTCACCCTGAGGGCTTGGGCGCAAAACTTGTTATGCAGGCAGCTCTTGACGATGCCGGTATGAAGCCAGAGGATATAGACTACATCAATGTACACGGTACATCTACGCATGTAGGAGATATCTCTGAGGCTAAGGCCATCAAAGATGTGTTTGGCGATGCAGCTTACAAGCTCAATATTTCGTCAACCAAATCGATGACAGGTCACCTGCTGGGTGCCGCCGGAGCCGTAGAGGCTATGGCATGTGTGCTGAGCGTAAAGAACGACATCGTGCCTCCTACCATCAATCATGAGGAGGGTGACGAAGATCCAGAACTTGACTATTCGCTGAACTTCACGTTCAACAAAGCACAGAAGCGCGAAGTGCGTGCGGCTCTGAGCAATACGTTCGGATTCGGAGGACACAACGCCTGTGTTATCTTCAAGAAATATGCTGAATAATTTTATTGACCGAATAAAGCTCTCTTTCTGCAAGGATAAAGAGCTTTATTCGTCTTTGTATGCCATATTAGGCTTTTATCCACGCCATATAGACAACTACAAGATGGCGCTCATGCACAAGAGCGTGATGCACCGCAACAACAAGGGCAAGCCCGTAAACAACGAGCGGCTCGAGTTCTTAGGCGATGCTATACTTGATGCTATTGTGGGCGACATTGTGTACCATCACTTTCCGGGAAAGCGCGAAGGATTTCTTACCAACACCCGCTCGAAGCTGGTACAGCGTGATACGCTCAACAAGCTCTCGCGCGAGATGGGCATAGACCGCCTGGTGCTTTCTAACGGACACAGTGCGTCGCACAACAGTTATATGGGTGGCAATGCCTTTGAGGCTCTTGTAGGAGCCATCTATTTGGATAGAGGCTATAAAGGTTGTATGGACTTTATGCAGCATCGCATCCTGGGCAAGATGGTCAATATAGACAAGCTGGCCTATAAGGAAGTAAACTTCAAGAGTAAGCTGCTGGAATGGAGTCAGAAAAATAGGGTGAAAATATCCTTTGAGTTGCTTAACCAAAAGATAGACGGCAACGGCAGTCCTATATTTGACTATCGTGTAGTTATCGAGGGCGTAAAAGGATGTTGCGGTCAGGGTTACAGCAAGAAAGAAAGTCAGCAGAACGCATCGAAGCTTACACTGGACAAGCTTCGCCGCGAGCCGCAGTTCATAGACAAGGTTTTTGCTGCCAAGACTAACCGTACCAAGATGGAAGAAGAGCCCGTAGAAACGGTACCGGATACAACAGTAAACCAGGACTTCATAATTGCTGCCGAACCGACTGCAACCGAAGAACCGAAGCGCAAGCCCCGCAAGCCCGCTGCAAGGAAGATGCGTGTGGTAAAACAGCAGGTAGAAAACGATGACGAGTTCGACCTGAGCGGTATCACCGCAAGACCCATGACCCGTGAAGAGATAATAGCCGCCGCCGAGCAAGAAGCCTTCGGCGAAGGGTAGGGGAGAGTACTCCCAGCAATAGGGCTATAGCGCCAACAAGCGCATTTATCTACAGCCCCAGAACATACTGCACATGAGCGGTTGTTCTGGGGCTGTTTACGTAAATGAATATTCAGGGCAATATTAAATTTGGTAAATCATAATGATTTCTGAAAGAAATGGTCTACCTTTGTAAGTTACAATGGTGCTAATTTATAGAACCATCCTAAATAGGAAATTATATACTCATGAGTTTAACCCATATAGCAAGCAAGGCCTTTCTGCCTAGACAGAAGAGTCTGGAAAAACATTTTACTACCCCCGACGAGCTACAGCAATGTGTGCTCGAATATCTTGTATCCAAGGCTAAAAATACTGAATATGGTGTAAACCACCAGTTTGGCAATATTAAAGGATATGAAGACTTTGTAGCCAATATACCTATAAACAGCTACGAAGAGCTGAAGGGTGATATAGACCGTATGCGCCACGGAGAAAAAGATGTATTGTGGCCGGGTGCAGTGAAATGGTACGCCAAATCATCGGGTACAACTAACGATAAGAGTAAGTTTATACCTGTTTCGGCCGAAGGACTCAAAAATGTACACTATAAGGGCGGAACCGATGTAGTGGCCATGTATTTGCAGAACAATCCTAACAGTAGGCTCTTCGACGGCAAGGGGCTGATACTCGGCGGAAGCCATTCGCCCAACTACAATGTGGCCGGTTCGCTGGTAGGCGACCTCTCGGCCATACTGATAGAGAATATCAACCCACTGGTAAACCTGGTGCGCGTGCCAAAGAAGACAACGGCTTTGCTATCTGATTTTGAGGTGAAGCGTGACCAGATAGCCCGCGAAACAATGAACAGCAATGTTACCAACATATCGGGCGTACCCAGTTGGATGATGTCGGTATTGGTACGCGTGCTCGAACTTACAGGCAAGAAGCATATCAACGAAGTATGGCCTAATCTGGAAGTGTTCTTCCATGGAGGAATAGCCTTTACCCCTTACCGCCAACAATACGAGCAGATTATCACTTCGCCTGGCATGCACTATATGGAGACCTATAATGCCAGCGAGGGATTTTTTGGCATACAGAACGACCCTAACGACAAGTCGATGTTGTTAATGCTCGATTACGGGGTGTACTACGAGTTTATGCCTATGGACGAGTTTGGTACAGACAATCCTACAGTAGTGCCACTGAGTGGGGTAGAGGTGGGGCGTAATTACGCCATGCTCATCTCAACATCGTGCGGACTGTGGCGGTATCTTATAGGCGACACGGTGCAGTTTACCTCGATAAAGCCATATAAGTTTATCATTACCGGTCGTACCAAGTATTTCATCAATGCCTTTGGTGAAGAACTTATCATGGACAATGCCGAGAAAGGACTGCAGTATGCCTGCCAACAGACTGGAGCCCAGGTGAGCGAATACACCGCTGCCCCGGTATATATGGACGCTCAGGCCAAATGCCGCCATCAGTGGCTGATAGAATTCAGTCAGCATCCAGATAGTATAGAGCACTTTGCCAAGGCTCTCGACGAACGACTGCAACAGCTCAACAGCGACTACGAAGCCAAGCGTTTCCACGATATAACCCTGCAACATCTGGAAGTGATAGAGGCTCGGCAAGGCCTTTTTAACGACTGGCTTAAAGGCAAAGGTAAACTGGGCGGACAGCATAAGGTGCCCAGACTGAGCAACAGTAGAAAGAACATAGACGAGCTATTGACTCTTAACGGTAACAGCAATGAGAAATAAAAGATTTGTCTCTTCTCCCCTTGTGGTAATGGTTTGTGCTGTGGCCACGATGCTGGTTATGGCTGCCTGCGCTCGTATGGGGCAACCCGATGGGGGATGGTACGACGAGACACCGCCGCATATCCTGTCGTCGTCGCCTGCAGACAAGTCGGTAGGGGTGAAAGAGAAAAAGATATACATCAACTTCGACGAGTACATACAGATAGAGAATGCACAGGAGAAGGTTATCGTGTCGCCGCCACAGATAGAACAGCCCGAGATAAAGAGCCAAGGCAAGCGCATAGTAGTATCGCTCAAGGATACACTGAAACCCAATGTAACCTATACAGTAGACTTCTCTGACGCCATTACCGATATTACTGAGAACAATCCGCTGGGCAACTATACCTACAGTTTTTCTACCGGAACGGCCATAGATACCATGGAGGTGGCTGGATATGTGGTAGACGCGCAGAACTTGGAACCCGTAAAGGGAATACTGGTAGGTCTTTACGACTGTATGGCTGATAGTGCTTTTACCACCCGAGCCATGACGCGCGTGGCCCGCACCAACGAAGCAGGTCGGTTTGTAGTCAAAGGGGTGGCCCCGGGCCGTTATCGCGTATATGCCCTGGAAGATGCCGATGGTAACTTCTACTACAACCAAAAGAGCGAGCGTATGGCCTTTGACACAACTGTAGTGGTACCTACCTTCAAAGATGATATACGCCAAGACACCATCTGGCGCGACTCGCTGCACATAGACTCAATAGTACAGGTAAAATATACCCATTTCTTGCCCGACGATATAGTATTGAGAGCCTTTACCACCACCCTTACCGACCGTTATCTGGTAAAGACCGACCGTACAGAGGCCAACCACTTTACACTATTCTTCAGCTATGGCGACAAGCAGTTGCCTAAAATTCATGGTTTGAACTTTGATGCAGCCACAGCTCTGCAGATAGAAGCCAGTGAGCATCTTGATACCATAACCTACTGGTTAAAAGATACGGCTATAGTTAATCAAGACACACTGCGTATGGAGCTGCAGTACAATATGACTGATACTACAGGTGTGTTGACCCTACAAACCGATACCTTGGAGATGGTGGCCAAAACATCTTATGCTTTGCGCATAAAAGAGATGCAGAAGAAGCGCGAAGAGTGGCAGAAAGCGCAGGACAAGGCACGCAAAAAGGGGAAACCCTATCAAGAAGTGATGCCGGCTGAAGCAGTTGAAGTAAAATTCGACAACGTATCGCAGACAGACCCTGATCAGAATATACGCTTTACCTTTACCACGCCCGTAGAACGTATAGATACATCGCTAATACATCTCTATGCCAAGGTAGACACCACATGGTACGAGTCAAAGTTCAAGCTTAGGCAAGTAGAAAAGCGGCCGCGTACTTACGAGATAGTGGGCGAGTGGCGCCCCGATCGCGAATATAGTTTGGAGACAGACAGCATGGCCTTTACCGATATCTACGGCCGACTGTCGGGTGCCAAGAAGGTAGGTTTCAAGGTCCATTCGCTCGACGATTACAGTTCGCTGTTTATCAATATTACAGGCATGGGTGGGCGCAGCGTAATATGCCAGTTGCTCGACCAGCAAGACAAGCTCGTAAAAGAAGTGATAACAGATAATTCTACGGCCGAATTTTTCTATGTTAAGCCGGGTAGTTATTTTCTGCGTATGATAGTAGATGCCAACGGTAACGGGAAATGGGATACCGGCGACTTCAGTAACGCGCTTCAGCCCGATGAGGTATATTATTATCCCGACGAGATAGTATGCAAGGCCAAGTGGGATGTTACACAGGCTTGGAATCCTACGGCACGTCCTCTATACCGGCAGAAACCGGCCAAGCTGATAAAACAACAGAACCAAAGCAAGCGCACAATAAAAGGGCGCAACGAGCAACGGGCCAAAAACCTGGGCATACAATATAACCCCAAATAAGTATAATAATGAGACATTGTAGAATAACCACCGCTATAATGGCACTGTTTTTGGCCGTACAGGTCCATGCACAGTGCAGTTTTCACAACGATGCTTTCAAATCGGGTGAATTTCTAACATACAACCTCTATTACAACTGGCAGTTTGTATGGGTCAAGGCCGGAAGTGCCTCGATGTATACCGTACAGAGTCGTTACAACGGTCAGCCCGCTTACAGGGCCAGTCTTACTACGCGAGGCAACAACCGCGTAGACCAGATGTTTGTACTGCGCGATACGCTACTCTGTTACAGTTCGCTCAATATGGAGCCGCTCTATTTCCGTAAGGGTGCACGCGAGGGCAAACGTTATGGTGTGGATGAAGTGTTCTACAGTTATGCCAAAGACAAGGTAGACCTGCGTCAGCATCAGATAACCAGCAGTGGTGAGCATCTGTGGACTCAGCGCCATGTAAGCTATTGTGTGTACGATATGCTCAACATCTTTTTGAGAGCACGGTCGTTCAATCCGGAGGGCTGGAAATCGGGCCATGAAATAGACTTTCCTATAGCCGATGGAAAGAATATAAGTCCGGCCAAATTGCGCTATTCGGGCAAAGTGAAGATAAAGGCCGACAATGGGGTAAAATACCGTTGTCTTAAACTGTCGTACCTGGAGAAAGAAGACGGAAAATACAAGCGTATAGTAGACTTCTATGTATCTGACGACAAGAACCATATACCAGTAAGACTTGACATGTTCTTAAAATTTGGATCGGCCAAGGCTTTTCTTGTAAGTGTGCAGGGACTGCGTAACCCTATAACCTCTGCCGTAAAATAAATGGCTATGGCAAAAGAAGACAAGGGTATGACCCCTATGATGAAGCAGTTTTTTGCGCTCAAGGCCAAGCATCCAGAGGCGCTTATGCTTTTCCGTTGTGGCGACTTTTATGAAACCTATGGCGAAGATGCCGTTACCGCATCGCGTATACTGGGCATTACGCTTACACGCCGCAACAACGGCGGACAAACGGGGAGTATGGAGATGGCCGGATTTCCTCACCATGCCCTTGATACCTATCTGCCCAAACTGATACGGGCAGGGAAGCGTGTGGCTATCTGCGACCAGCTGGAAGACCCCAAGAAGAAGCGCGAGCAGCTTAAAGGCAAGAAGGGTCTTACCGAGATGGACAAAATGGTTAAACGCGGTATTACCGAGCTTGTAACTCCCGGTGTGGCTATGGGCGACAATGTGCTCAATTACCGCGAAAACAATTTCTTGGCCGCTGTGCACTTTGGAAAAACATCGTGTGGAGTGAGCTTTCTTGATATCTCTACCGGAGAGTTCCTGGCCGGCGAGGGCAATTATGACTATGTAGAGAAACTGTTGGGTAATTTTCAGCCTAAGGAAGTGCTCTACGAACGCGGAAAGAAAAGCGATTTTGAGAGTCATTTTGGCAACCGTTATTGTGTGTTCGAACTCGATGACTGGGTGTTTACCGAACAGACAGCCCGACAAAAACTGCTTGGCCATTTTGCTACCAAATCACTGAAAGGATTTGGCGTAGAACATCTGCATAATGGCGTGGTGGCTTCGGGAGTTATCTTGCAATATCTTGAAATAACCCAGCATACCCACATTGCCCACATTACCTCGTTGGCTCGTATAGAAGAAGAAAAATATGTGCGCCTCGATGGTTTTACCATACGTTCGCTGGAATTGTTGCAGCCGATGCAGGAAGACGGAAAGTCGCTGCTCGATGTGATAGACCGCACGGTTACTCCAATGGGCAGTCGTATGCTGCGCCGGTGGACGGTATTCCCGCTGCGCCATTTGGAGCCTATACGCAAGCGACTCGATATGGTAGATAACTTCTACCGCAATCCCGAATTCAGAGAACTGGTAGACGAACAGCTACATAGAATAGGCGATCTTGAGCGCATAGTTTCTAAGGTAGCCGTGGGTAGGGTATCGCCCCGCGAAGTGGTTCAGCTAAATAATGCCCTTGCAGCCATAGAACCGGTTAAGGAAGCCTGTGCCCACTCTGATAACGAAACCCTACAACGTATAGGCGAACAACTGAACCTCTGCGAGAGTCTACGCCACCGTATAGAACAGGAAATACAACCCGACCCGCCACAGTTAGTGGCCAAAGGCGACGTGATAGCCTGCGGATACAATGCAGAACTTGACGACCTGCGTAATGTATCGCATAATGGCAAGGAATACCTTATGCAGATACAAGAACGCGAAATCCAGCAGACGGGCATCAGCTCGCTCAAAGTGGGGTACAACAATGTATTCGGCTATTATCTGGAAGTGCGTAACACCTTTAAGGACAAAGTACCGCAAGAATGGGTACGTAAGCAGACGCTGGCTCAGGCCGAACGCTACATTACTCAGGAACTCAAGGAATACGAGGAGAAGATACTGGGTGCCGATGAGAGAATACTGGCTCTCGAACAACAGCTCTTTGCCGAATTGGTGTCGGCCATGCAGGAATTTATACCACAGATACAAATCAACGCCAACCTTATAGCTCAGCTCGACTGTCTGGCCGGATTTGCGCGAGTGGCCGAAGACAATGGTTATATACGTCCGGTGGTAGACGACAGTATGGAACTTGATATCCGCCAGGGCCGCCATCCGGTGATAGAGCAACAGCTTCCTGTAGGTGAGAACTTTGTACCCAACGATATATTCCTGGATAACGACAAGCAACAGATAGTAATCATAACAGGTCCGAATATGGCCGGAAAAAGCGCTCTGCTGCGTCAAACGGCTCTGATGGTACTATTGGCCCAAATGGGGTGCTTCGTGCCGGCAGAGAGCGCTAAAATAGGTCTGGTGGACAAAATATTCACCCGTGTGGGTGCTTCAGACAATATTTCGCTGGGTGAATCTACTTTTATGGTAGAAATGACTGAGGCTGCCAACATACTGAACAACGTTACGGGGCGCTCGCTTGTACTTTTTGATGAATTGGGGCGCGGTACATCTACCTACGATGGCATAAGTATAGCATGGGCCATAGTAGAATATCTTAACCAAAGTGCCAAAGGCAGGCCGCGCACGCTCTTTGCCACTCATTACCATGAGCTCAACGAGATGGAGCATCAGCTTACAGGTATAAAAAATTACAACGTAAGTGTAAAGGAAGTGGGCGACAAGGTTATCTTCTTGCGCAAACTTGTTGCCGGTGGTAGCGAACACTCTTTTGGTATTCATGTGGCCGAAATAGCTGGTATGCCCAAGAGTATTGTCAAGAGGGCCAAGACCATTCTGAAACAGCTTGAGGCCGATGGTGCCAGCGTGGGTAAGGCAGAGAGCGCCGCCATTAAGCATATAGGTGACGACCGTGAGGGTATGCAGCTTAGCTTCTTCCAACTCGACGATCCTGTACTCTCGCAAATTCGTGATGAAATCTTAGGGCTTGATATCAACAACCTTACCCCCGTTGAGGCTCTCAATAAACTTAATGAGATAAAGAAAATACTTGGGGGAAAGTAGTAATTTGTTCTTTAATAAATCAAATCCCATATCTCGTTCTCGGAGTATGGGAT
>CAVHVH010000011.1:0-25217 GCA_963639385.1 Oscillospiraceae bacterium | reverse complement strand
TACAAAAAAGCCCCACGCATTTGAGCATCGTTGAGAGGCTTGGTGGGAACTGACGCTGCAAAGATACGAATAATCGTTGGTTGCACAAACTTTTCAGCAAGAAAAAATATGCTAAAACTCAAGATACATATATCTATAAAGGTGAGATACAAGACAACGAATTAAACAACTACCTGCTCAGAGCCATTTATATAGACCGTAAAAATGGAAAAATATAATAAGTCAGAGAATGGATACGATATTAGCAATGCCTATTAGAACAAGTCCTATACGCTTTGGATTTTAAAACTTGCTCATTAACAAAGATTTTAGAAATAACAGGCGAAAGTTCAATGCGAGCATTGTAACTGAGTAAGTGGACTATTTGAACCGAAAAGAAACCGAAAAGCGACAAAACGCCACCCTACAATAAAGAATAAACTCAACGAGGGTATTTTTTTAACTCCCAAAACGTAAATAAGAGAGAAGAATAGTGATATTTGCGGTAAAATAATCGTATTTTTGCACTATATGGGGCGGAATATACGCCACAACATATGTATATTACTGGCAGCTGCAACGAGCAGGCTTCCTATTTACAAACCCAAACATCTATAATATTATGGCTTTAGAGAAAACTTTAGTTCTACTAAAACCCTGCACGCTACAACGCGGACTCGCAGGCGAAATTATCAGTGTATTTGAGAAAAAGGGGCTGCAAATATGCGGCATGAAGATGATGATGCTTACCGACGAGCTGCTCTCTGAGCACTACGCTCACCTTAGCAGCAAACCTTTCTTCCAACGTGTAAAAGACTCGATGATGACAGCTCCCGTAGTGGCGCTCTGCTTGAAAGGAGTAGATGCCATAGCAGCGGTAAGGGCGCTGGCCGGACCTACCAACGGGCGCAACGCCGCTCCCGGAACTATACGCGGAACATACTGCATGAGCTTTCAAGAGAATATTGTTCACGCTTCTGACTCGCCAGAGACGGCTGAGGTAGAGCTAAAAAGGTTCTTCAACGAGGGCGAAATTATAGAATGGGAGCAATGCCAATTCCCCTATCTATACGCCAACGACGAGTTCTGACGCTATAGCGCATATCAATAAAATGGGGATAACCACCTTACAGAAAGAAAAGGTGATTATCCCCATTATTTTAGGGCGGTTCTATAATTTACCGCCTATATTACGGAATACCGTTTTGTCTGTTTTAGAGTAACGGCAGATTATTTAACGCCAATCTCTTTAAGCAGACGGTCGGCATGGCCCCAGTGATCCATCATATAGAGTACATAACGTATGTCTACACTTATACAACGGGCCAAGCGCTTGTCGAACCAGATGTCGCCAGAGAGCGAATCCCAGTTACCATCGAAAGCCAAACCTATAAGTTGGCCCTTGCCGTCGAATACGGGCGAGCCTGAGTTACCGCCTGTTATATCGTTATTGGAAAGGAAGCATAGCTGCATCTTGCCAGTAGTCTTATCGGTATAGCGACCAAAGTCTGTAGAGCCGAGGAGTTGCTTCATAACAGGCTCTACCTGGTAGTCTATCACACCATTGTCGCCAGCCTTCATCTTGCTCAGTATACTGCTCGATTCGGTATAATAACCCGACTGCTTTCCGCCAAGCAGATATCCACCCACCTGACCATAGCTGAGACGCATGGTAAAGTTGGCATCAGAGTAATGGGGCAGATCTTGCTCCATACGCACCTTGGCATCACACAGATACTTCTCTTGCGTGTAAATGGTGTCACCACTCTTGTTATATTCTGCATTCAGTGCCTTGGACAGTTTCTTTACCTGCAGACCATACTGGTAACCGGGGTCGTTCTTTAGCTGCTTTGAGTTGAGGTATATCTTGGTACCACTCTTCATGAGCACTGATGTAGTGTAGAGCCAATCTACGTATTTGTGAGCATCGCCACCGAAGCGTTGGTCTATAGTCTGGTAGAACTCGGGCAGCTCGCCTGGTTTTACATACTGGCGGTAATTATCTAAGAGAGTAGCCATCACATCGCGGTCGAGTGCTTCGTCCCAGGTATCACTGTTGTCTTTGAATACATAATACTGCTTGCTCTTGCTGGCCTTAGGATTAACCGGGGCCAGACGACCGCTTGCTATACGCAGGGCGCGAGTATTGAACTCGGCAGTACGCCCGAAGGTTTCTTGATAAGCAGTAAGTCCGCGCGACGACTCAAAACGCTGTGCGTAGAGCTGTCCCAGTTTGGGAAGATCCAGTTTACCTTTGAGATAGCCCGTCCACTTTTGGTATTCCATAATGCGGTCTTCAAGGTCGGCCTTTTGACGTATAATACCAATAGAGTCGATACACTTGTTCATACCGATAGAGTTTTTCCAGTAGTTGGAACTCTGCGCATATTTTGAATCAT
Organism: Oscillospiraceae bacterium; assembly: GCA_963639385.1. Lineage (GTDB taxonomy): Bacteria > Bacteroidota > Bacteroidia > Bacteroidales > Bacteroidaceae > Prevotella. Next base: position 22,839 of record CAVHVH010000011.1, on the reverse strand, counting down.
ACTTAATACGCACAGCCTCGCTGGCACGCATATGACGTATCATAACATCCTGCTTTACGCCACGTATCTGTGCACGCGGAGCATTGTCGGCATCGCGCATATCGCGTATTCCGTAAGACGAGAGATAACGGTCAGTAGAACCGGGATAGCCTACCGTCATAGCAAAATCGCCCTCTTTGTAACCGTCGAGCGATACAGGAGCCCAGTACTTGGGGCGATAAGGCACATTATCCTTGCTATAGTCAGCCGGACCATTGGTCTTGGGGTTAGCATAGATGCGGAACACAGAGAAGTCGCACGTCTGGCGCGGCCACATCCAGTTATCGGTCTCGCCGCCAAACTTACCCATCGACTTGGGTATGGTGAACACCAGGCGTAGGTCGCGGAATTCGCGATAGGTAGTAGCATAATACTTGTTTCCCTCATAGAAAGGCTTTATCTCTAACAGCAGCGTACTGTCCTTGGCATGTACCTCTTTCAGCATTTCGTTTTCTACCTCGTTGAGCAGTTTTTCCTGTGCTGCGTTGTCCATGTCTTTGATGCCTCGCTTCTCCAGCATAGGAGTAATATCCTGCTGGTCTACCATAAAACGCACAAACATACCCTCGTTAGGCAATTCGTCGGCATAGGTCTTGGCATAGAATCCGTTGAGCATATAATCGTGCTCTACGGTAGAGTGACTGCGTATAGCCTCAAAGCCACAGTGGTGGTTGGTAAACACCAGTCCGTCTGGCGAAACAACCACACCCGAGCAATAGCCCGAGAAGTTTACCACCGAATTCTTTATGGCATCATCGCTCTGATAGAGACGATTATAGGGCAACGCAAACCCATAACCTTTCATCTGCTCGTACACTGCGTTAGGCAGATTGTAGAGCGTCCACATTCCCTCGTCGGCCTTGGCCGCGAGCACTACCACAAAGGCAGCAAAACATAGCATTAATCTTTTCATATTTTCTTTTTTATCGTTTCCTAAAATATTTTCCTATTACGGGCAGTTCTGCCAAGGGGAAATCGCACTTAACCAGAACTACTACGAATACCATTAGCAACGCGGTGTTAGCCAGCAACGCCCATAGAGTTGGAAGTAAGCTGTTGGCTACAACCATGGCCGTACTAAGCACAGCGGCAAGGAGTACATACCCCATTATCCGAGCCACAGGATAGGCTATGGGGTACTTTTTCTGTCCTACCACATACGATAGAACCATAGCTGTACCGTAGCCAGCCACACCGCCCCATGCACAGGCCATATAACTATAATGCGGCACAAATATCACGTTTACGGCCACCAGCACTATGCAGCCTATGCCAGAGAACCAGGCTCCATAGATAGTCTTGTCGATAAGTTTGTACCAAAACGAGAGGTTGAAATATACGCCCATCATTATCTCGGCAGCCATCACTATAGGCACCACGCGCAGTCCGGGCCAGTAGCTACGGTCGCGTATCACATAGCGCAGCACGTCCATATAAGCCATTACCGCAAGGAAAGCCAGCAGGGTGAATATTACAAAGTACTTCATGGCCTTGGCATAGGTTTCACTACTGTCACGGTCTTTGGCCTTGCCGAACACAAACGGTTCGTAGGCATAGCGGAAAGCCTGGGTTATCATGGCCATAATCATGGCTATCTTGGTAGCAGCCCCATAGATACCCAACTGAGCCTTCTCGTCGACTCCAGTGTAGAGGTAAGGGAATATAATCTTATCGAGAGTCTGGTTAAGAATACCGGCTATACCCAAAATAAGTAGCGGCCAGGCATACCGCATCATCTTACCCCAAAGGGCACGGTCAAAGCGGTATCTGAAGCCGGTAAGTTCGCGCCAGAAACATAGTACCACCACAGCGGTACATACCAAATTGATGTAGAACACCATACCCACATTTAGGGTAAATTGGTCGTCGTACAGTCCAAAGGGATTAAGCCTCAACGCCGGCAGTATAATAAGATAAGCAAGGTTAAGGATAATATTAAGGCCTATATTAACCATCTGCAAGCAGGCAAACTTTATGGCGCGCTTCTGATAGCGCAGATAGGCAAAGGGTATGCACTTGAAGGCATCTATGGCCACGCATACAAACATTACCGCCACCCAGTCTTGATGGTCGGGATACTTCATAAAAGCGGCTATCTGCGGCAGAAAGGCGAAAACGGCCAATACAAACACCAACGATGATACGCCCACTGATACCAGAGTAGTACTGTACACACGCATAGGGTCGTCGTCGGTCTTATTGACAAACCTGAAGAAGGTTGTCTCCATGCCATAGGTGAGCACTACCATAAGTAGCGCTGTATAGGCATAGATGTTAGTTACCACACCATATTGGCCGCCGGCAGCAGCGAAGGCCGCCGTCTGTATAGGTACCAGCAGATAATTGATAAAACGCCCGGCTATGCTGCTGATACCATAGATGGCGGTGTCTTTGACCAGACTCTTTAAATTGGCCATTTCTGTTTACTTTTCAAAAGAACATATAAGCTATACCTATGGCTGCCGCCACACCAGCCAGGTCGGCCAGCAAGCCGCAGGGTACGGCATGGCGCGTATTGCGTATGCCCACACTGCCAAAGTATACAGCAAGTATATAGAAAGTTGTGTCTGTAGACCCTTGGAAAATACAACTGAGCCGGCCTACAAACGAGTCGGCACCATAGGTAGCCATGGCGTCGACCATCATACCCCGGGCACCCGAGCCCGAAAGGGGTTTCATGAGTGCCGTAGGCAGCGCGCCTACAAAGTCGGCATTGCCGCCGAGAGCTTTTACCAAACTGGCCACACCCCCTATGAGCATATCCATAGCCCCAGAAGCGCGAAACACGCCTATTGCCACCAGTATTGCCACCAAATAGGGAATAATGCGCACGGCCGTAGAAAAGCCTTCCTTGGCTCCTTCTACAAAGGCATCGTACACATTGATGCGACGCCTTACACCGGCCAAGATAAAGCCTATGATGATAAGCATAAGCAGGATATTGGCCACGGTAGTGCTTACCACATTCATGCGGTCTTTATCTAACTGGCCGAAGCCCCAGATGATAAGTGCTACGGCCACGGCCATTCCACCTAATGTAAGCAACATAGTGCGGTTTAGCAGACTTATCTTCTGACAGGCGGCAGTAACTATTATGCCCGCCACGGTAGAAAAGAAGGTGGCCAACAGTATGGGCACAAACACATCGGTAGGTTGGGCAGCGCCCATCTGGGCACGGTACACCATAATGGATATGGGTATAAGGGTAAGTCCCGATGTGTTGAGCACCAAGAACATTATCATAGGATTAGTGGCCGTATCCTTATGGGCATTTAGGGTTTGGAGCTGTTCCATGGCCTTAAGTCCCAACGGGGTAGCAGCATTATCGAGCCCTAACATATTGGCGGCTATATTCATAAATATAGACCCCGTTACGGGATGACCCTTTGGAATATCTGGAAAAAGCCTTACGAATATAGGCGACAACAGGCGAGAGAGCGCATTGACCACGCCGCCGCGCTCACCTATCTTCATGATGCCCAGCCATAGCGAGAGTACGCCGGTAAGACCTAACGATATCTCAAAGGCCGTCTTCGACGATTCGAAGGTAGAGTCTATCATGGCCGGAAACACCGTTACATCGCCCGTAAACACGAGCTTGGCAATAGCCACAACAAAGGCCACAACAAAGAACGCTATCCAGATATAATTAAGTACCATTGTGGGTTATTTAACGGTAGTACGACTGTCGCGTATGAGTTTTATCTGCCGCTCCAAATCCTGGTAATGCAGTTTGTCTATGCCTGAGGCTTTTGTCTCCTGACCCTTTACAAAAGTCTCTATATTATCCAAGTGCTGCAGCACATAGAGCATGGCATCTGAATTACGCGATGTATCATTGCCAGAGAATAGCAGCGCAGCTAAGCCCGTCTTTGCCTTTTCCTCTTTAGGCGAAAGCATGGTTGCTATCTTACCGATATAATTGCGTTCGAGGGTGCGGCGCAGCTTGTCGGCTATGCTGCCATCGCCCTTGAGGGGCTTCCATACGGTCTTCATCAGTGCGGCAAGATAGGCATCGAGCTTGAGTGCGCCTGACGAAAGGTACGAGTCGTTATATATCTTGGTAAGCGTGCTGGCCGACACCAGGCGCGAGAGTACTATACTCTGCTGATTTTCTATATCTGAAGAGGGGTCTACACCTGTCTTCTCAGTAATCTCGGCGGGATACAGCCACAGTGGAGCTTCAAGCACATTGCGGCCCAACCACTCTACGGCCTCGAGAGGCATGGCTGCGGGAGCTACCTCTACAGGCTTCTGTCCAGGCATATTGTTAAGATAACGACCACCCACATGCTTCATTACATGACCGGTATAGCGGCGCATCTGGTCGCGTACGCTCTTATACATTTCAGAAAGGTCGGTGTACTGATAGTTGTCTTGATGGGTCCACTGGGGCAGATTGGCCACCACGCGCTTAAGGTTGCGTACACCATACTCGTTGGCTTTCATATTATCGTCGCCCAAGTCTTCGGTCTGCGAACGGGGATCTTCATCGCGCCCTTCACCAGCGAACCAGCAACGTGGATGATTGGCCAAAAAATTAGTGGTTTCTGTCATCATGGCTTCTTTCTCGGCATACTCGTCCTTAAACTCTGGACGATAAGAATATCCCCACTTGATGGCCCACTTATCGTAATCGTTGATACGGGGGAAGAGACCTTTAGGCGATACTTTGTCTTCGGGCTGAGCCACGTAATTAAAGCGGGCATAGTCCATGATAGATGCAGTATGGCCGTGAGCTTCTACCCAAGCCTTGTCGCGCAGTTTTTCTACCGGAGTAGCGTGACTGGCACCCATATTATGGCGCAAACCCAAGGTATGACCTACCTCGTGAGAAGAGACGAAGCGTATAAGTTCGCCCATAAGCTTATCGTCGAAATTCATAGTTTGGGCGCGCTTGTCAAGCGGTCCACACTGGGTCATGTACCACTTGGTGAGCAGACTCATCACGTTATGATACCAACATATATGGCTCTCTATAATCTCGCCGCTACGGGGGTCGCTCACATGAGGACCATAGGCGTTTTCAATTTCGGCGGGCAGATAGCGCAACACACAGTAACGGGCATCGTCGACGCTCATATTGGGGTCGTTGGGCCACGGTTTGGCCTGGATAGCATTCTTGAAGCCGGCGGCCTCGAAGGCCACATTCCAGTCTTCTACGCCCTGGATAAGATAGGGTACCCACTTCTTTGGCGTAGCGGGATCTATATAGTACACAATGGGCTTTACGGGCTCTACCAGTTGTCCCTTACGGTAGGCTTTCACATCACGCGGAACCAGTTGATAGCGGGCTATAAACGATTCGCGCTGTGTTTTGTGTTGGTCGTCGCTAAAGCGGGTAAAGTTATTAACAAAGTATCCTACACGCTTGTCCCAAAGACGCTTGCGCATAGGCTTACGGGGCAACAGCACCATAGATGTATTCATGCCCAAGGTTACCGAGCCTGTATAGCTGGCGGGGGTATTGCGGGCGGCGGTGGCGTTATAGGTACGCACCGTGCCCACCTCGATATTGATGGGGAACACCTTCATGGTGTCTATATACGAGCGGTCGGCGGCAAGACCACTGAGCTTGGTCATACCCATCTGCTGCGACACGCTGGTCATAAGCTTGTTATCGTTCTTAAACAGATTGGTAACCTCAACTACACTCTTGCCTTTAGGACTGTTGCCCAATATCTTAAACGAAGCCACAATGGGGTCGAGGGTAGAAGCCTGGAGAGTTTTGGATATACGGTCGGTAGAGTCGGCCAACTGGGTAAGCACATAAGCCCGCAGGAAGAGGGTCTTGTAGTCGTGCTTCTCAAAGTATACGGTGGCCTCGTTAACCTTTTCGCCAGCAAACTTACCGAAGTTCTGAGGCACAGCGGTATAACGGGTAACACACATCAGATAACGGCCTAATAGCGTATCGGGCACTTCGAAGTACCACTTATCCTGAATATGGCGCACGGTAAAGAGGCCTTCTTTGGTAGTGCCGCCTTTCTTAATCAGGTCGGCATACTCGTTCTTGGACTTCTTAGCCGTAGTGTCGGCAGGAGCCTTGGTGGTATCGCCGGGAGCGGCCACAGGGGGCTGTGGTTTATCGTCGGCAGTGGCATGGAGATATCGGCCCACTGCAGTAGATGTACTCTGTGATGCGTAGATGCCGCCGGCAAGCATAAGCACGGCTGCACATACAAAAAACTTGTTACCCATTCTAATAGTCTTTTTTTAGGGGTGGCACTGCTAATTGCCACCATAAGTTTATACTCTGTCAAGGAGGGGCGTTAACCGCTGGGGTATAGCCTCGCCCTTGATTATGAGTTACAAATTTAGCAATTATTATCCTTTTAAAGCCCGCGCAGAAGATAAAATTAAAGGAAACAGCCTGAATTTTATTGAAAAATGCAAGAGTATCCCGAAAGAATAGAGCTAAAAATATACCTTCGCGACCGCATTTTACACTTGTTCCATAGGTGGTAAATACGCAATCAGCCCCCATACCGCAGTGGCAGCATGGGGGCTGGTTATTATTGTAAGGGTTAAGAACCGCAGCGTGAAGACGCTGTGGCCCTATTATTAGTATTCTTCTTTATACCCGCGGTCTATATCTACTTCTTCCCAAAGGTTTAAACCGGGAGCATGGGCACCGCCCTGGTCGGCCTCGCCGCCGGGGTTAGAGGTATCGCCACTAAGACCATCGCTACTTACCGAGCCGGCAAGTATAGCGTCGTGAGATACGGCTATCAACTGGGTTTGGGGTGTTGTATATATCAGCTTTTTCATATCTGTTGTATTAAATAGTTGTTATTATGGGTAGTTATTAATATCAGTGTGATTATCTTATTACCACTTTCTTGCCGTTCTGTACGTATACACCAGGCTGCAGCTTCTGCAGACTGGTACCTACATACTGACCATTAAGATTGTACACACGACCGTTGCTTACTACCGTACCGCCATTAATGGTATCTATACCAGTAGTTTCGCCGTCTATCACAGCCTTAAGGCTTTCAGGGTCGGTAGTGGTAGTCACATCGAAGTAAGCGCGGAAGGCCTGCATCTTGGTATCGGCCTTGGCCTGATAGAACTTGTTGCCAGTACCCAAGAAAAGAGGAGTTCCTGTGGCCTCGGTGGTTACGTCGGTCTGGGCATATATACCCGAAAAGGTTATGTCACCTGTGGTCTTCTTTCGTCCATCATCGGTACTTACAAGGTCAACACCTTCTATAGTATATGTATTGTCTTCATTTATGGTAGAGAGCTTAACTAGGCAGGGAGTCTCTGCATCAAGAGCAGTGGCTTCGGCAAAGGTAAGTTTGTTACCGTCAACGGCTGAGAGAGTGCGCACCTGTACATCGTCGCCCAAGAGTTTCTTAAGCTGATCTGCGGTAACGGCGAAGGGCAGACACAAGGTGTTCCACTCATCCTTTACGAAAGTACGCTTAAGCGATACGGGCACATCCTGATGAGCACCTACGGTGCTGGTGGCATCGTCTTCAGACAAGTTATATATTACGGTATATTTCTCGGTAGGAGCCAAATCATATACCAAGGCAGCCTCATCTGTAGCCTTGTAAGGCAGCACTATAGCACTGGTAAGGTCTATATTGGCACCAACATAAGGATTTTTCACACTGGTGGTGCCAGATTTAAACTTATTGTAGAATATAGCTCCATCGCCGCTACCATTAGAAACAATCATATTAGAACCACTTTTAGTAACTTTTGCACCTTTAACCGATACCAAGTCGCATACATGCTTGGCAACATCATCGGTAGAAATTTCTATGGGGTCGGCCTTTGTTGTTCCTCCACTTATTTCAAGATCTGCAGAAGAAGTGACGTTACACTTGGTAAGACAAAGCATACCATTGTAGTTGTATATTATACCCGTATAAGTACCATTAAGAACTTTGCTTTGAGTTATACCTACACCTGAATTGTAAAGACATACGGCAGAAGCATTATCACCCTCGCCTTCACGTATAAAACACAATTCTTGATTTCCGCTACTATTGGTCCATCTATACACAACCTTGGCATTGGTCATGGTAAGTTTAACGGTTACGTTTGGGGTTACCTTAAGCGTACCATTGTCAAGGTCGGTACGCAGTGCCTCTATAGAGGCATAAGTCTTAGTACCCTTATTATCTATAGTGTACGATGCCTCACTTCCTAAATATGTATCAGCATCGGTAGGAGTAAAGGTTGCGGTAATAGTGGTTGTACCATAGACATCGGCATTTACAGTTACCTTACCAGTAGTTGCGTCAACGGTGGCTACACCATCGCCTGAAGCGGCGTAGGTTATAGTACCAGCGACCTCATCTTCTTCTGCAGCAATATAGCCGGTAAAGTCAGTTCCATCAGACTGTTTACCATTGTTAAGAACGACACCTGTACCAGAGAGACCTACGAAAGAAGTGGTGGTTTTTTTAACATCACTACTTAGCTCTTCATACTCTATCGTTACGGTTTTCACCCAAATACTTTTGCCTGAATTAAGCGTTATCGTTATATCTGTAGAAGTACTAGAATTTGTATTTGTATATGTATAATCTAAATTTTTATCGCCTGTAGTACCACTTTTTGTTATTGTTTGTCCCCCAAGATTATCATCTCCGATTTTCAAACTAATCTCTGCGGCAGTGGTACCTGTAGCATTAGTATTAGCATTTATAACAACTGTCTTTACAAGGATGTTCTGTTCTGAAGAAAGCTCTGCTTTCAAAGTAACATTAGTAGGTTTACTCCAACCATACCCTCTACCGTTGCTACCGTTGCTATCATTAGTACCTGTTTTAGACATAGCCCAAGTAAAATCAACATCCCCACTACTTTTAGTTGGCGTAGCACTTATAGTATAAGCTACCGATTTAGTCTGAGAATACCCCCCCATGCAGACTATTGCGAAGAGGGCAATGAGTAAAATGCGTAAATGTTTAGTCATAATGTGTTTATAGTTTTAAAGTGTTAATAAATATCGGTAACTGATGGATATATGTACAGCTAAAAGCTGATGAATACGGATAAAAATAAGGAGAGCGCACCCCGAAAGCGCCATTATGGCAATGGCGACACAAAGAAATGCCGAGGTGAAACAACATTAAAAGCATTAATTTATCATTCTTAATGTTTGCAAATATACACCTATTATATTACAACTTTGTAACAAATATGTTAAAACAATAAGTTGCAAAGGTTAAATAATATTAAAGGCGATTCGTATAACGAAATAAAAAACACCGCCCCGCACACTGATGGTACGAGACGGCGCCAATCAATCTTTAAAAATCAACTTTAATTCTTCAGGAAGTACATAGACTCAGTATTACTGGTGTTGTAATTGGCCTGGTATATGTTATCGTAAGACGAAGTAAACGAGCTGGCATCAGCCGAAGAGCTGGCTACGATAGAGATACCGCAGACATAGTAGTTGCCCATCTTCTGACCAGCCTGGTAATACTGGTACTTAAGCGACTTATTATCTGAACTCAGCGTGAGCCACAACCAGTCGTACTTAGTGGTAGAGAAGTCCTTGGGTTGGAAGTTATAGTTAGCCCAACCATTGGTACCAGCTCCTTCGGGCAGATACATACAATACTTGTACTTTTCGTTACCAGTAGGCTGACCCTCGCGGCAATCGAACATAATACCTACCTTAACGGTCTTGGCCTCGTAGTCGATAGCTATAGTACCGTCGAGAGTAGAGTCGAAGTAAAGACCCTTGATACCGAAGTTATTGGTATAGGTATTACCATCGGGACCGGTAAGAGTTTCGCCCTTATAAGGTTTGCCGAAGGTTACAGGCATCTTACTGGTATTATTAGAACCACCCCAAGACTTAGATCCATTGAACTGCTTAGAGTAGAGCGTCCACGAACCACAGAAGTCATTAACACCAATCTGGGTGATGGTGTACTTACGACCATTATCAAGTTCCATAGTACCCTTACGGATAGAACCGGTAGTATTGGCCTCGATACTGATTACGCCACTAGAGAGCGACATCCACTTGGGTGAAGAAACTACATTACCGGTAACATCTTCTATAGTAGCAGCATCATCGTTGTACCAGAGGTCGTACTCGCGTGAGTCGAAGTCAACTGTAGTACTAACAGTATTTACACTACCAGGCTGAACACTACTTGCACGGAACACACCAGAGAACTTAGCATTGTCAATAGCGGCATTCAAGGTAACATCAGCATAGCTGCTCTGCGGCCATATTACAGCATAGGCAGTAGCAGTCTGACCACTTATGGTAGCAGGGGTAATCACTACATTGCCAGTGGTGCATACTACACCGTCGCCAGTAGTAAGAGCAGAGCCATTGTCAATAACCAGCTTATTGATAAGACCTGAGAGAGTAATCTTAGTATTGGCTGTAGTAGGAGCATCAGCATCGGCAGGGAACTTAACATCTACCTTAAGCACGGCGGTCTTGTAAGCCAGGGTTACATCGGCTGTTTCGCTAACGGCAGTAGTAGCACTTATTACAGAGTGCTGGCGTATCCATTCTTCTGTTCCGGCCTGCTCGCCAAAGCCTGTAACTTCAACGGGTTTGCCTTCCCAGTTAATCTTGCAGCTGGGGTTATCCCAAGTAAGCAGCATATTGGCAGCATCGTTGGGCACAGCTACGCGCTGGGCGGTGAAAGTACCAGTAGTACCTTCGGCCTGGGTGCAGCGCAGGGTCTGCGTGCGGCCCGTCTGAGTACCATCGGCCTTTTGGAATGTAACGTGGAGCAGGTCGCTCAGAGAGACAGCCTTGACAGCACCATAGGTGGTGGCGGCAGGCAGTTTGGCAGTGACGCTGAAATTCTTTAGCGACACGTTGGCCTCAGAAAATTCGTTCACGTCCTCGGCCGAGTCGCTACAGGCTACAAAGCCCAGGAGCGCTGCCAGCATAGAGGCGTATGTCAATATTCTTTTTTTCATGATTTCTATTGTTTTTGGTTTTCGTTTGGGTTATCATCCGCAGAGGCCGGGCCTCTGCGGTATTGACAAAGCATTCTATTAGTTGAGCGACTTCCAGTAAGGATTACCGATACGCTCTTTCTGGGGTATTTCCCAAGTAAAGGTGCTAATCTGGGTATTGCTCCAGTGGTTGGCACCGCGCTTGTTCTGAGCACCCCAACGCTTCTGGTTGAAGAAGGCCCAGTCGCCCTCGCCCCACATTTCGATACGCCACTGCAGTTTAACCATATCCATTACGGTCATTCCGGCCATGGTGTTATCGCAAGTCATCGTGGTAGCACCGTCGAGAGTACGGGCTTTAAGCAGCTTGTTGAGCGTTTCCTTAGCCTTAGCTTCCTGCCCACTCTGTGCATAAGCCTCGGCCAACATGAGCCATACGGCAGAAGAGCGCAGATAGACATTATCTGAGGTGGTGTACTGGTTGTTGTGGTTCTGGTTATTGTAACCAATAGCCGAAGAGGCAGCCCACTTCAGACTGGTGTACTTAGGCATGGTATAGTAGTACCAAGTAGAGTCGTTGTTCTCGTAAGAGTAGATAGGATAGTTCTCGAAATTCTTAGCCAAGATACAAGCCTTACGGCAGTCGTTGTCTGACAAGGCGTCGTAGATATTGGCGTCAACCTGATAATAGCCAGAAGGTCCGCGCTTGAGGGCATTGAAACCGCAGTTACCCCAGAAGATGCTGGTAACACCACGGGCTCCACCAAAGATAGCTTCGGGGTTCTTCTCAAGGTTATAGAAGGCATTCTCCTCGGCATTGAACTCGGTACCGCACCATCCATTGTCGTTACGAGCAGCTACAGAAGCCAATTTAGACTGGTTCATACCATAGGCGCTGGCAGGGATGAAGTTAGGATAGTGGCTCAACAGGTCGTTGGCAGCTTCGATAACGGTTGCCCAATCTTTCATATCAAGGGCAGCACGACAGCGATAGTACTGAGCTACGCCACAGTCGATAGAGTAAATCTTGGCAGCCTCGTTACCAATATCGTAACCGTTGGTACCGATATTAGAGTTATGGAAATCATCGACAGCCTTGGCAAAATACACCTTGATAGAGTCCCATGTAGCCTTTACAGATGCGGGTTCTATAGCCGAATTGTAAGCATAGGTGTCATAGATAGGCCAACCCTGCTTGGTCTCAGAGGTAACATCCTGCAGGTCGGTATAGCGCTCCATAAGAAGCATATAGCCGAGAGCCTTCATGGTAAGAGCCTTGCCTTGATATCCCTTCATAAGAGGAGAGGTACCTACGTTCTTATCAGAAAGATACTGCAAAGCCTTGATGGCTGCACCAATCTTATAGACAGGACCCAGATAGTAACCATAGTTCTGTATTTGGTCGTCAGTACGCCAGTAGGTAAGGTTAGCCGAGTTCTTATACCACTCAGAGTAAGTACCCTGGTTGGCAGAAGTGCCTTCTACCACATCGCCCGACTGCACGAAGCGGCGCAGTTCGAAGTTAGACTCCATGGCATACGAGTTAGAGTAACCGCCATTAAGGGCAGCATTATTTATATTGATATATCCAGGCAGGCCAGAAACAGTACCCGAGACAATCTTGTCTTTGAGCTCTTCGTCATCGCCCTGCATAATCTTGGAGATATCGTCAAAGTTGAAGTAGTTTGGGTTGGTTACATCCAACCGGCTGCTACAAGCCGACGTGCCTGCAACAAGCAGTACTGCGGCCAATATATTCTTATATGTACGTTTCATATTTTCAGATTTTTGATTGTAGATTTAGAACTCGAGATTAACACCCAAGGTTACTGTCTGCATCTGCGGATATGTATAGGTATCGATTTCCTTACCACCGATAGCCGACATAGATGGGTCTACACCCTTCTTAGCAGAGAAGAGCAGCATATTGTCGAGTGAGATGAAGCCACGCAACTTGCTAACACCAATCTTGCGGAGCAGATCCTTAGGTACGGTGTAACCAAGGGTAATGTTCTTCAGACGGAAGTAAGAAGCCGAGAAGAGGGCCATATCTGAATAAGCATGTGAGTTAGAGAGATACACACCGTCAAGATAGTAAGTACCGCCAGAGCTGTTGAACCACTGCATTGGGAACTTGGCTCCGGTATTGTCGGGAGTCCATGTAGAACCAACTACTTCCTGGCTTACAGGGATACCAGTCTTGCTATTGCCGAGACTTGAACTGCGGTAGAGGTACTGGGCATATTCCTGAGAGAAGAACTTACCGCCAAGCTGGTATGCAGCCACGATGCTCAGATCGAAGTCTTTATAGCGCAGTGTAGTGGTGAAACCGCCCATCCAGTCGGGAGTAGCGCTACCCATTTCGTATTCAGAAGCATCACTGGTAACAGTGGTCTTTACATTGTCGCCCTGCTTGTATTCGGCATAGCGACCGCCATGGGCGTAATTGCCAGAAGCATCGGGGTGAGTATCAGCGTAAGTTACGCGGTGCCAGTACATAGGCAGACCTGAAGCCTGGTCTACACCGGCATACTTGTACATATAGAGGTTAAAGAGGTCTTTGCCTTCGCCACGGAGGTAGAAGTCACCACGACCAGCATGGCTGGCTGTACCGGCCTGAGCCATATCTTCGGTCTGTACTACCCAGCAACCCTGAGGTACGTCCATTGTGTTGTCCCATGCAGGAATCTGGTCGGCAGGAACCTTAACCAAGGTAGTGCGGTAGTGAGTACCATTGAGACCTACACTCCATGTCCAGTCTTTGCTGCGGATGATATCGGCATCAAGTTCGAGCTCGATACCAGCGTTGCGAACCTTAGCACTGTTCTTTGACATTGTGGTAGAACCCATGTTGGCCAGCGGAGAAACCATCTGGTTGTACAGTGCGTTAGAGGTAAGGTTGTTATAGTAGTCGATGGCACCAGTGATGCGGCTTCCAAGGAGAGAGAAGTCAAGACCAAGGTCGAACTGGTGGATAACTTCCCAAGTAAGGTCATCGCGAACGAGGCTACCGCCAGAGATAGTAGTTACAGAAGGAACACCTGTACCTGATGAAGAGGTCTGCCATGAAGCTACACCGTAAGCCCAGGTCTGGTTAAGATAATAAGAGGTAAGACCGTTAGAGTTACCGGTAACACCATAGCTAAGACGTAGTTTGGCGTTATCGAGCCAACTCTTGGTACTCTTCATGAACTCTTCTTCTGTGAAGCGCCATCCTGCACCTAATGACCAGAATGTACCCCAACGGTTGTTCTTATTGAACTTAGAAGAAGCATCGCGACGCAGAGATGCACTGGCGTAGTAACGCTCGGCATAGTTATAGTTGGCACGACCCAGATAAGACTCGGTGCGGTAGATATCCATACCCCAAGAAGGAGTACCGGCATTCTCACCACCATAGCTGGTATAGCGACCTACAAAGTTACCAGGAATCATGTAACCGGGCAGAAGCTCGTAAGCAGTACCATAATTGAGTGACTTCTTGTCCAAGTCCTCATACTCATGACCAACCATGGCATCAACGTGGTGCTTGCCAATATCCTGGCTGTAGTTAATTATCTGTTGGGTGTTGATGATACGACGGTTATAGCTCTTGATAGAGAACGAACCTGTACCACTGGCACGACCAGCAACACTGTTCATATAACTGGTACGACGCCAGTTCTGCTCGTCCATGTTAAAGTTGATATTGAAGTTGAAGTACTTCAAGAAATCTATCTGAGCGAAGAAGCGGGTAGTCCATGTGATTACATCCTGGATTTCCTTGTTCTTCTCAGTGTAGTAAACGAAGTCGCCCGATGTGGCACGATCGGCTGTATGGTTGGCTCCTAATGGAGAATACGACTGGTTGTACACATTAAGTATGTTACCATCGGCATTGGTGGCTACGCTTCCGTCCTCGTTCATCTGATAAACAGGGATAATAGGCTGCCATCCCTTAACCCACAACATAGTGTTTCCTGAGGCGGCACCAATCTGGCGCGAACCCCACTTACCAGCCTGTGCGTTGGTCTTGGTGTTAGAGTAACCAATATTGGCACCTACCTTGAGCCATTTGAGCACCTGAGCATCCATGTTGGCACGACCGCTATAACGACGATAAGAACTGCCTACAAGGAACGAGGGATCGTCTTGATAACCCAGTGAGAAATAGTAGTGAGCCTTGTCGCTACCACCGCTGGCAGAGAGGTTGTACTCCTGACGGAAGGCGTTGCGGAACAGTAGGTCAGAAGCATCCCCACTATAGAGCAGAGAGGCGTTAGGATTGATACGACCTGTCTCTGGATCTATAAGGTAAGCACCACTCATAGTAGAGCTGGAGTTACTACCCGAACCTGTGTTGGTATAAACTGCACCAGGCACGCTATAAGCCATGTTATTGCCCAGGATGTTCTTCTGGAAAACAGTCTCAGAGTTGTTATAGTCGAAGAGGTGCTGGCTGGCAAAGAGGCGAGCCTCAGCATCGGTATGGTTAGGATTATTTACATTGGTGTACATACGACCATTGGCGTCGGTACCAGGCAGACCAGTTCCGTTAACACCATAGCGGTAAGAGTTATAAATACTCTTCCAAATGTACTCGTAGTACGAAGCGGCATTGTCTATCGAATTGGTATTGTAGTTACCAATAGAGTTCCATCCCCAACGGCTTTCGAACGAGATCTTAGCCTTACCACTCTGTCCTTTCTTAGTGGTGATAAGCACAACACCATTGGCACCACGCGAACCGTAAAGAGCGGTAGAGGCGGCGTCTTTCAATACGCTTACAGAAGCTATATCGTTAGGGTCGAGCTGAGAAAGCGGGTTCTCGTAAGTAGAGTTAGTTTGCTGGGCCACACCATCGATAACGATAAGGGCTGCGGCTGAAGCACCATTGGTGGAGGATACACCACGAATACGGATAGCCATATCGTAACCAGGCTGTCCGTCTACAGAGGCCACGCGGATACCAGGAGCGGCACCTTCCAATGCGCGTGATATAGTAGTGGTATTCTGCACGGCTATGTTCTCGGCCTTAACGGCGGTCATTGAACCAGTAAGGTCTTTCTTCTTCTGTGTACCGTAAGCCACAACAACTACTTCGTCGAGTATGGCTTGGTCTTCAGACAGCTGTACGTTGGCCACGCTGCCCTTAACGGCCACGGTCTGTGTTTGGTAGCCAATGGAGCTTACGCTGATCTTAGCTCCGGGCTTAATCTGCAAACGGTAGTTACCGTTGGCATCAGAAATAGTAGCATTGGTTTGATTTCCAACCTCGGCTATAGTTGCACCCACAACGGGTTCGCCAGTAGCGTCGGTAATGGTTCCGGTAACGGTCTTTTTGGCCTGTTGAACGGCCTGCACTGCATTTTCACTCTCACTGCCTGTAGCGGCTGCCGATGCCGTGATCGGCACAAGCGTAAGCATGGAGGCGGCAAGCAGATAGGTCCAATGCTTTGAAGAGTTCAAAGCAGCAGACACGCTCTTTTTCAGTTTCTCATCCATAAATATTAGTTTTGGTGATTAAAATAATGTTTTTTATGTTTATGATTAGGTTATCACGCCTGCAGTTACCTGCAAACGCAAAGATTGGGGTCGAAAGGTAATCAATATGGCTCATAGGCACACATGGTTAAGATGTAAGAAGCACTGCCCTTTAGGGTATTTGCGCAACTTGTGTTAGCAAAATTAAAGTTAATATTAAAAAAAACAAATGATTTTTTAATGTTTTTTGTTACAACGGTATTAAATTATAAGTCTATATTTGTAAGCACAAGGCATATTACAGCTTACGGATTGCTGCAAATAAACTGAAAAACATATCATTACGACAAATAAACAAGTTTTAACTTCCTGCAAGAAATAGCCTTGAAAATTTGCGCAATTTTTGCGCATTTCCTTCCTTTTATACTTTCAAGGTGATTGACTATATGGATAGACCTGTAACCCAATATGAACTTCCAAGTTGAACTTGTACCACCATTCTCATCACAATACCTAGTATAATTAATCAAAGCCACGCTATATCTTTATAATGATATAGGCACGTACCCACGCATGTGTAAAGACAAGCAAAGGAAGAGGGGATTACAAAAGAAAAAATGGAACAAGGTACAAACAAAAAGAGTGGCCAACCCAAAAGTTGACCACCCCCATCTTAAATATAAATAATTAACCTTTACCTATTAATAACCGGTATTCTGAGGATACTCGGCACCCGAGTTAGACTTGATTACGTCGTCGGGGATAGGCTGCTGATAGTTGTACGGCTTGATGTTAGGTACAAAGCGTACACCTGTAGAGCCATCGTTCTTGGTATAGGTAACCTTCTCACGACCGAATCCAGCGTTAACCTCATCGGTAGCGTTAACCCAGCTTACACCATACTTGCGTACACGCTCGTAGAGAGTGTTGCTGGTAGTTTCGTCCTGAGTAGGATACTTATCGGTAACGTAGCTACCGCAGTTGGGGTTAACCGAGAGACGGTTAAGGGTAATGCAGCGGTGCTCTTCACCAAAGAGCTCGCGGGTACGCTCGTCAAGGATGTAGTCAATGTCAACCTCAGAGGCAGAGCAGAGAGGAGCATTGGCACGTGCGCGAACTACATTGATATCGTCGGCAGCCTTCTGCTTGTCGCCCTTGGCCAGATAAGCCTCAGCACGCAACAGATAAGTCTCAGCGATACGAATCATGTAAGGCTCGTACTCGCAGTTCTTAACATCTGCATTGGGGTGAGATTCCTGAGCAAACTTCCAGAAGCGGGGGAAGATGTCGATGGTATCGCCACCGTTAAGAGCATACTGAGAGTTACCTTTGTGATCTTTCTCACGATCCTTAGCATACTTGTAGCATACGCTCCATTTTACACCACCGGGGGTATACCAGTCGCGCTGCATCATAGTCTCTGAGCAACGGAAATCGCTCTTGCCAGGCTGTGCAGGATCGGTAGCCTTAGCCCAAATATAACCAGGCTCCTGAGGATCGAATACGTAACGGCAAGGATACAGACGGTTGCTACCATAAGCATAACCACCACCGATAGAGTCGCGGGTATTGTTAGCCTGATAACGGTGATCAGCAATAGCCGATGTAGAAACACCGAGAGAGCTTGAGCCACCCTGAACACCGGCGGGATAGCACATAGCATCGTCGCTGAAGAGGTAGAACTTGGTATCGCCATCGGTACGGTTGGTACCACAGTTACGAACCTTGTTGCTCATAAAGTCGCCTTCCATAGTGTTGTTACGCATACGCCACCAAGCGTCACCACTACCACCAGTAGTATAGTTACCTACAGAGAACTGGCTGGTCCAAAGAGATTCTTTGTTACCAGTTACGCCATAGTCTTGGTTAGTGTTGCCAGAACCTGTACCGGGCTCAGCAAAGAGGTCCCAGTAAGCACCACCAATAGATGCATCGAGAGAGTGACCGTAACGGTCGGTAGTACGGCTGGCCTCAGTACCAAAGCGGGCAGTCATCAGGTGATAGTCACCATCAGAGCCGTTAATAACGCGGGTAGTAGCCTGTACAGCCTCGTCGAATTTACCAAGAGCCAAGCAGATTTCGGCCAACATATGGTCGGCAGCAGCGCGGGTTACACAACCCTGGGCACGCTCGGTCTTTGACATATTCTCGGCAGCATACTTAAAGTCATCGTAGCACTTTTCCCAGATTTCCTGACGATTATTGGGCTGGTAACCCATCTCAATAGTCTTGGTAGGCTCATCCAGGTAAGGTACATTACCAAACATACCGGCAAGCATACGGTAGGCCCAGCCACGCATAAAGCGAGCTTCGCCCAACAGTTCTGCCTTCTTAGTATCGGTAGAATAGGTGATATCCTTAGTATTGATAGCATTGATAGCTGTATTGGCATAGTTTACCAAATAGTACAGCTCATTGTACCAGTGACGGCTATAACCGTTAGCAGAGTTCAGCTTGGTCCAGTTAGAGAAGCAGTCGTTGTTGTTGTTCTCGCAATAGGTATCCAAACCTACACCAGTAAGCATGTAAGAGTGGTAACCGTGGGTCTGGCCAAGTACCAGGTAGTTAACCTCCTGATAGCAGGAGTTGATGGCCATGGCCACCTCGTTCTCAGTATTGAAAACACCCTGATCGTCGAACTTGTAAGAGTGCTCCTTCAAGAAGTCAGAGTCGCTCTGGCAGGCAGTCTGGGCAAGGGTCATCGCACCAAGTGCAACGATACCCAATATCTGTTTTGTCAATTTCATAACTGTTGTCTTTTTAAGTGTTAGAATGTCACGTTAAGACCGAAGGTGATAGTACGGTATGAACCGTTGCTTGCGTACTTGGTAGAAGCAGCACCGGCAGCAATAGTACCACCAGTTTCAGGATCCAGACCAGACCAGTTGGTGATGGTGAAGAGGTCGGTACCAGAAACGTATGCACGCAGACCGGTAAGGCCGAGCGGAGCAATAAGGTTGCGGTCGAAGTTATAAGAGAATACGAGATCCTTGAGCTTCAAGAAGCCACGGCTGCTCCACCAGAGATAGTCGTAAGAGTTGCTCCATCCGTAACGTGGATAGTCGTTGTTCTTGTTGTCGGCACGCCATGGATTAACACGATCAAGCTGGTTGCCGCTTGTACCGGTGGGACCCCATGCGAATGGGTCGTAACCCAAGAAGTGGCTGTCGCTACCCGGCATCCAACGGAAGTTGAAGTACAGCGAGAAGTTCTTGTAGCTGATAGTGTTACCGAAGTTCAAAGTGAACAGAGGGTCAGAGTCACCAATGCAGTGGCGGTCGTCAGCAGAGATCTTGCCGTCACCGTTCCAGTCTTCGAATTTAACGTCACCTGGTTTTGCATCGGGCTGAATCTTGTTGCCGTCTTTGTCTACATAGTTATCAATTTCTTCCTGGCTCTGGAAGATACCCAGTTTCTTCAGGTCGTAAGCAGCGGTGATAGAGCGGCCTACCATAAGAGCGTAAGCTGACTGTGGTCCATAGGTATGGAAGTTAGCTACGTCGTCGGCCTCTTCTCCATTATAGTTCTTACCATAAAGGCTCATCACCTTGTTACGGTTCAAGTCGAATACCAAGTTAGACTCCCAACGTACGGTGTTGTTACCATCGCCATTGAGGTTTACTGAGTGCAAGGTTACTTCGATACCCTTGTTAGAAACCTTACCTACGTTAGCATAAGCGCTTGTAAATCCTGAAGGATAAGGTACTGAGCGGCTCATCAACATATTAGTTGTACGACCGGTGTAGATATCGATAGTACCATCCAAGCGGCTGTTGAGTACGCTGAAGTCAAGACCGAGGTCGTACTTGGTAATAGTAGCCCAAGTAAGGCCCTTGTTGCCCAGTGTGCTTGCATAGTAACCAATAGTGCTCTGGTTGTCAAGCCATGTATAAGTAGTTGATACGGTTGAGTTGGTAGCATATGCATTTACCGAACGGCTACCGTTCTGACCCCAAGAGAGGCGCAGCTTACCATAATCGAGCCAAGATACATTGTCTTTTACAAAGTTTTCGCGGCTGAATACCCAAGCACCTGACAAACCGTAGAAGTTACCCCATTTCTTACCATCGGCGAAAGCAGAGAAACCGTCGCGACGATAGTTGAATGTAACATAGTATTTGCTATCGTAGTTATAGTTCAAACGGCCAAGGTAAGCGGCTGACTGGGTACGTGTACGCTGACGCTTTACGTCTTTGGTAGTTGCGGTTTCGGCACCGTAGTAACCCAGAGCGGTAGAACCGCTGAAGTCGCGGAAGCTGAAGTAACGGTAGTTGTTATCGTAAGACTCACGTGTATAACCCAACATGGCATCTACGTGGTGCTTTTCGATATCGGTACCATAGCTCAGCACGTTATCGGCATTCCAGTAAGAAGATACTGAAGATACAGATATACCCTCAACCTTGCTATTGAACTGGGTAGGATCGTCCATCTGACCAGTGTTACGGGTATCAACCCACATTTCTGGACGATTGAATGTATCCTGATAGCTTGAGTTGCGCTGTGCGTTCAAAGTGAAACGATAGGTAAGACCTTTGAGGAAGGGGAAGTCAATCTGTGCAGTAAGCACACCATTGGCGTTGTTTCCGTTCTTGTCGTTCACACCATAGAGGTAAGAGTCTGCCACACCGTTGCTTACGCCTGAACCCCACAGAGGGCTAAGGGTATTGCCATCAGGGTGAGAGTTATACCATGATGTATACTTCAGAGAGCTCTGATCTACGTTGCCGTCTGCATCCTTTACAGCCTGAACGGTCTGGAATGAATAGGGAGAGTACCACTCGGCATTACCCAAAGTAGCGGTTACACCCCACTGGCGCCAACCTAAATAGTTAGCTTTCAAACCTACCTTCAACCAATCTGTAACGTCGATGTCGATCTTAGACATGATGTTGTACTTCTCGTAGTCATCGCCACGCTGTACACCCTGACGGCGAGAGTAGTCGCCAGAGAGGTAGTACTTAACACCCTTGCTACCACCAGCTACGCTCAAGTCGTACTGCTGACCAACACCGGTACGGGTAACCTCGTCGAGCCAGTTTACAAACTGACCAGCATCGTAAGCCTGCTCCTCAGTAGTAGTTACAAAGAAGTCACTCTTATGCGACTCGAAATAGTCCCATGACCACTCTGCATCGGCAGGGAAACGGCTATCACCGGCAGCTTGCTTAGCATAGAAACGGTTCATCATGAAGCGCTCAGTGTTAGTTACAAACTTGGGCTTGCGGCTCCAGTCAGAGAAGCTCCATGAAGAGTTGAAGCGTACGGTAGGTTTAGCTGTTTCACCGCGCTTGGTGGTGATGATAATCACACCGTTAGCAGCACGCGAACCGTAGATAGCTGCTGCAGAAGCATCTTTCAGCACGTCGACGGTAGCGATGTCGTTGGTATTGATTTCGCTGATACCTCCGTAAGAGATAACGCCATCAACGATAAGCAGAGGAGCATTGTTGCTCTGTGCTGATGATGATGGGCTGGAAGGGATAACGTTCTTACCACGAAGGGTCATGGTAGAAGAGTTATCACCGGCGGCGCTGCTCGTAGGCGAGTAGTGCAGACCAGCTACCTGACTTGACAGGGCTGCCAAGGCATTAGGGTTAGGCAGGTTGGTAAGCTTGCCATCGTCGAACTTCACACTGGTGATAGCGCCCGACACGTCTTTACGCTTGGCTGTACCGTAACCTACAACTACTACCTGGTCGAGTACTTCTGCATCTTCTTTCAGCGTAATGTCAACTTTAGCACCGGCCTTTACGGTCTGCTCTTTAAAGCCCACACTCGAAACGGTAAGCATAGCGCCCTGTTTCACATTGAGTTTGAACTTTCCGTCTACGTCGGTAATTACGGCATTTTGCGTACCTACCTCTTTCACTGTAGCACCGATGATGGGTTCACCGTTGGTGTCGACCACGGTACCACTGACTGTTTTCTTGTCTTGCTGTACGGCAAGAGACTTGCTTGCATTCAGATCATTGCTTTCGCCGGCCGACGCTGAGAGCGGAGCCAAGGTCAACATAGAGGCAGCGAACAAATATGCCCACTGCTTCGAAATGTTCAAAGCGCTGAATGAAGTCTTTTTCAGTTTCTCATCCATAAACTATGATTTAATAAGTGATAAATAATATAAGTTTCGTAACCAACCAACGTTTTGTTAACATACGGTTTTCATGCAACCGCTGGCCTTCACTCACTTTTTTGTGTTTTTACGTTCTAACCTTATTTTTGTTAAGCATTGTACACACCCATAAGGATATTTACGTGGCAAATATAGGCATTAAATTTTGATAAAAACTTATAATTTTGTCATTTCTACCCTATTTTTTTAAATCTTGTTTCGATTTCGGCAAAAATGTTAAAAAATTCTCTAAAAACTGGGGAATTATGCGCCTACAAATGGCATTAGATCCAAAAAAAATGCGAGCGACCAGATAC
>CAVHVH010000010.1:25361-25725 GCA_963639385.1 Oscillospiraceae bacterium | reverse complement strand
CTTTCATATTTTGTTTCTTTTAAAAGTGGTTCTAAAAATTACCACCATTGAGTTAATACTTTATTGTAGGGTGGCGATTTTTAGAACCACCCTTAAAATCACCAATTAAATTATATCGCAGTACAAAAATAACACTTTTATATAAGATATGGCCATTTTGCATTCTCTTTTTTTTAAGGATGGTCACAGATTGCAACAATTTTACTGGCAACAGGTAATCGCATATCGGCTCACCAACAACTTACGGGAAGTGTTGAAAAATTATAGAAGACAACGCTTTTTGCCCAATTTTCGTTGCACAAACCAAAAATTTGTTCTAATTTTGTATAATCTCAATAGGGCTATATAAATTGAGCTTTGCTCT
>CAVHVH010000010.1:2105-25351 GCA_963639385.1 Oscillospiraceae bacterium | reverse complement strand
AGAACCCGATAGACAAAAAAACACCATCCTGTAATAAAGTATTAACTCAATGGTGGTAATTCATAGAACCACCCTTATATATGATTATGAATATGGACGACGACAAGACCAAAGAAGAAACTGGCGAGTTATTGGACGAGCCCCAACATACTGACTACCATCCGGCCGACAGATTCGACGCTTCTGCCGTACACCACCTTTCGGGTATGTACAAGAACTGGTTTCTTGATTACGCCAGCTACGTAATTCTAGAGCGAGCCGTGCCCCATATAGAGGACGGACTGAAGCCTGTGCAGCGCAGAATACTGCACACCATGAAGCGCATGGACGACGGAAGATACAACAAGGTGGCCAACGTAGTGGGCGAGGCCATGAAACTACACCCGCATGGTGACGCCTCGATAAGCGATGCACTGGTACAGTTAGGGCAGAAAGACTTGCTGATAGACACGCAAGGCAACTGGGGCAATATACTCACTGGCGACCGCGCTGCAGCCGGACGATACATAGAGGCTCGCCTCACTAAGTTTGCCGTCGACACCGTATTCAATCCCAAAACTACCGACTGGCAGTTATCATACGACGGCCGCAATAAAGAGCCTATCACACTACCTGTAAAATACCCTTTGCTATTGGCACAGGGTGCCGAAGGAATAGCTGTAGGACTGGCTTCTAAAATACTTCCCCATAACTTTACAGAAATCTGTCAAGCCGCTATAGCCTATCTGCGCGGTGAAGACTTTGCACTATATCCAGACTTCCCCACGGGCGGTTCGATAGACGTATCCAAATACAACGACGGACTAAGGGGCGGTGTAGTAAAGGTAAGAGCCAAGATAGAACAAATAGACGGAAAGACTCTCGCCATACGCGATATTCCGTTTACCAAAACCACATCGACTCTGATAGACAGTATAACCAAAGCCACCGAGAAGGGAAAAATAAAGATACGCCGTATTGACGACAACACCGCCGCTGAAGTAGAAATACTTATACATCTGGCTCCGGGTACCAGCCCCGATAAAACTATCGATGCACTCTACGCCTTTACCGACTGCGAGACAAACATATCGCCTAACTGTTGCGTAATCAAGGATAACAAGCCCTGCTTCCTTACCATAAGCGACGTACTGCGCCACTCTACCAATCGTACCAAGGAACTGCTTAAGCGCGAATTAGAAATACGGCGAGATGAGTTGCAAGAGCAACTATTCTTTACATCGCTCGAACAGATATTCATAGAAGAGCGTATGTATAAGGAGAAAAACTTTGAGCAAGCTCCCAACCAGGATGCCGTAGTAGAGTTCCTTACCGAACAGTTTGAGCCATACAAGAAAAAATTGATACGCGACATCACACGCGAAGATCTGCTTCGCCTACTTGAAATCAAGATGCAGCGTATTCTGAAATACAACAAGGACAAGGCCAATGAGCTATTGGCACGCATCAAGAAAGAGATTAAAGGGATAAACCACGACCTGGCCCACATGACTGATGTAACCATTAACTGGTTCGAATTCATCATTGAGAAATACGGGGCAGAACATCCTCGCCACACCGAAATACGCAACTTTGACACCATAGAAGCCACTAAGGTGATAGAAGCCACCGAGAAACTGTACATAAACCGCAACGATGGTTTTATGGGTACAAGTCTGAAGAAAGACGAGTTCGTATGCAACTGCTCAAAGATAGACGACATCATTATCTTCTACCGCGACGGAAAATACAAAATTATCAAGGTGGCCGACAAAATATTTGTGGGCAAAAACGTAATATGGGCACAAGTGTTCAAGAAGAACGATGTGCGCACAATATTCAACGTGGTATACCGTGATGGGCGAAAGGGATTGTGCTATATCAAGAGATTCTTTGTAAACGGATGCACTCGCGACAAGGAATACGACCTTACACAAGGCACAGAAGGCTCAAAGGTAATGTACTTTACCGCCAATCCCAACGGCGAGGCAGAGGTGATTAAAATAACATTGGAACCCGACTGTACAGCAAAGAAGAAATCTAACATCTTTCTGGAAAAAGATTTCTCTGACATTATTATCAAAGGCCGAAACGCCAGAGGAAACACCCTTTGCAAAAAAACTGTACACCGTATCTCACTAAAGAGTCGCGGCCATTCTACCTTAGGAGGAAGAAAGGTATGGTACGACCCATATGTACGCCGAATAAACTACGAAGAACGAGGCAATTATTTGGGAGAATTCAACGATGAAGATCGCATACTGGTAATTCTCAACAACTACGACTATTATTTTACCAATTTCGATGCCAACAACCACTATGGAGAGGGCATTCTCCTCATCGAAAAGTGGGATGCCGAAAAGATTTGGACTGCCGTTCTCTACGACGCCGACAACAAAAAACAACTATACATCAAACGTTTTCCGTTAGAATACACACGCAAAACGCTCAACATAATGGGCGAAAATCCAAAGAGCAAGATGGTACTGCTTACCGGCACACCTTATCCACGGTTACGCGTCACATTCGGTGGCATTGATGAGAAACAACCTCCATTAGAAATAGAGGCCGATGACATTGTTCCTGTACGCTCGGCAAAGGCACACGGCAAACGACTTACAATCTTCAAAATCGACACTATAGAAGAATTGGAACCCACTAAGAAACCAGAGCAACAAGTTGCCGACACCACAGACACTGAATACAAAGAAGAGGAAGAAAACCTGGATCCAGATGCGGGCAAAAGCCAGCAACAGGTAATCGACGAAATCACCGGTCAACTAAGCCTTTTCCCTGATGAAGACAATTAAAACCATTATTTTGGCTCTGCTAATGGCCATCCACACGCCGGCCGCATGGACACAAAACGAGCGTATAGTGACCAATGCCCGCATGATAGGTATCGGAAACGCCGAAGTACTGGATACCTATCTTTCTCCACTCCATTATAACGGTCCGGAATTAAGATACTTATCTCACACATTGCGTGAACGCACTGATAGCACACGTCTATTCCACGAAATAATCCATCAGGGCAACCTGTCTATCCTGGACAACAAGAGCGGATATGGCGGAGAGATGGCTGGTAGCTACAACTTCCAGTACGGATGGCACTGGCACCTCTACAATAGGCAGTTCAACGGCAGCACACTCAGTATAAGCGCAGGTGGCAACATAGACGCAAACATAGGGTTCATCTATAACACTCGCAACTCAAACAACCCTGCTCAGGCCAAAGCCTTTCTCAACATCACCCCCACTGCAGCAGCTGTATATACTATCCACTCACACCATCCAATAGCTTTGAGATATGAGATCGGAATACCCTTTGCAGGGATCATGTTCTCTCCCAATTATGGACAGTCATACTACGAGATTTTCTCAAAAGGTAACTACGACCACAACATTGTTCCCACCTGGGTTGGCAACGCCCCATCGATGAGACAGATGCTAACAATAGACTACTGTCTGTGGGGAACAACTTGGCGAATAGGTTATTTGGGCGATTACCAACAAGCCAGGGCAAATCGCTTAAAATCGCATATTTACACCCATGCCTTCAGCATAGGAATAGTACGCAAGTTCAGTGTAAAAAAGATAAAGCAACCATGAGTAACTTACGCCTTTCCCACTTCTTCGGTCTATGTATGGCATGCCTCATGGCCATAACTACGGCAACAAGTTGCGTCGACGAAGACGAATACAGCGACACCCCGCAAGGCAACTTCGAAGCCTTGTGGCATATCATGGACCAACACTATTGTTTCTTCGGTCAAAAGGATATCGACTGGAATGAAGTATACCAACGGTATTCACGGCAAGTAGACAACAACATGAACGAGAACCAGCTATTCGAAGTGTTGTGCAACATGCTGGGCGAACTCCGCGATGGACACGTAAACCTATATTCCACCTTCGACGTAGGACGCAATTGGAGTTGGCGCGAAGACTACCCGTCTAATTACTCTGACACTCTGTCACGCCGCTATTTAAGCACCGACTACCGCATTGCGTCGGGAATTTACTACCGCATCCTTGATGACAACATAGGCTATATGCGTTGTTCAACCTTTGCCAACGGTTTCGGCGAAGGCAACCTGGATGATATAATGAACTATTTTCTTACCTGTCAAAGTATTATTATAGACATCCGCAGCAATTCGGGCGGAATGATAAGTGCAGCCGAACAATTGGCCGCACGATTTACCGACGAAGATATACTTGTAGGCTACGTACAACACAAAACGGGACAAGGCCACAACGATTTCTCTGCTATGCAGGAACAGCGTCTGCGCCCAAGCAAAGGCATAAGGTGGCACAAACCTGTTGCCGTTCTTACTAACAGAACAGTATTCAGCGCTGCCAACGAATTTGTAAAATACATGCGTTGTTGTCCGCACGTAATCACTGTAGGCGACAATACCGGCGGCGGTGCTGGCATGCCCTTCAGCAGCGAACTGCCCTGCGGATGGAGCGTAAGATTCTCGGCCTGCCCCATCTACGATCGCAACCGACAGAGCACAGAAGATGGTATTGCCCCCGACTACAAAGCGAGCATCACCGATAGCGACATGCAGCGCGGAGTAGACACAATAATAGAAACTGCACGCAAAAAATTAAACAACAAATAAAAAAGATTGCGCAGTCTTTCGGCATTTCATAATTTTATAGTAACTTTGCACCATCATTGCGCTTGTGGCGGAATTGGTAGACGCGCTAGACTTAGGATCTAGTGGCTCATGTCGTGTAGGTTCGAGTCCTATCAGGCGCACCCAAGAAATCTCCAACTATTTGATTTTCAATGGTTGGAGATTTTTGTATGTAAAAATTGCCGAGTTATTCCAGTCGTTTTCGGTCGTTCCAATTGTGCCATGTGTCTATTAGAGATTTGCCCTCTATTTGCGCCATTTCTTTTCTTCAAATTTTAAGAAGTATGAACTTAAGGGTAGATTTTTTAGAACATCCCTTAACCGTAGTAGTTCTTAAAAATACATCCTATAAACGGGTCATGTGATACCCCATGCGGTATAACTGCACTGCCATACCCGCAAGATAGAGCTGATGAAGGCAAGCTATATAGGCTCTGAAAGCCTCAGCACTACCAGGCGACAAACCTTCATGGTGTAGCAACGATAGAGCCCTGCAAGCGCACTCGTTGACAAGTCGGGAGGTAGAAGCATGGGCATCAGCCCCCAGGCTCAGCACATCGTCTAATATATAGTCATCGGTGTGGTCATACCCACGTGCGTTGCGTAATGTATTATATATATGTGGGTCAGCAGAGGTATGTTCCCATTGTGTATCCCACAACTTGGTCATGGCCATACCAACAAACATCATCCATCCTAACGATACAGTAGGATAGGCATTGAACTCTCTAATACCATCGGGCATATAGTCTTCGCCTACATTACGCCAAGCATCTTCTACATCGGGACACTGTGGAACCGGAACATCTATTTCGCTACGACCGGCAAGATAGGTCAAAATATCTTCTCTTACTCTTTTTTCAAAATCACTCATCACTTTCTTTATTTTCAATAAGATACCGAACAATCTATCCCCATATTCTTTACCCTACGGCAGATAGCATCAAGTTCATTGGGCAAGGCTTTTTGGAGACAGGCATCTGGCGTAGGACGGTCTACCGTATATATCATCACTCCGCCAGGACGTATATATTCTATGGCTTTCAGCCACGGTCCAACAATTCTCTCGCAAGTATTGCTCACATCTATACCATCTATAGAACCATGAAGAAACATAGTTTGCACTATCACATGCCCATTAAAGCACCGCATGTTTTCTATTATTTCATCTACATGATAACGGAGCCCAACCGGACGGTCAACGAGTCTAATATAGATATCATCGGCAGCATCAAGCTTTTGAATATTGTTATCAACCTTCATTAGGGCGCTCCTTACCTCGGGCCGGTGTATCATAGTAGCATTGCTCAACACCGATATTCGTGCCTGTCTACAATAACGATTGCGCAGAGTAATGGTGGCATCAACAATCTCTGCAAAATGCGGGTGAGCCGTAGGTTCACCGTTGCCAGCAAAGGTAAGCACATCTGGACTTTCACCCTGCTCTTTCATCATACGCAACTGATTTTCAAGAGACATTACAACCTGGCTTACTGTAGGCCGAGGTGTACGGGTAATACGTTCACAATTGTAACCACACTCGCAATAGATACAGTCAAAGGTACAGTACTTGCCATCAGAAGGCATCAGATTAATGCCTAACGACAATCCGAGCCTGCGACTGTGTACAGGGCCGTAGATGGGCGAATTATGGAGTTCAGTCATATCAATATGCATAAAACTCCGCAAAGATACAGGTATTTTTAAGCATATCACGTTAATGGTGGTTAAAAAGTCGTAGGTTCGCATTTTTTTTTGTTCCTTTGCAGCAAAATTGGCATATTATATCCTATAGGCAAATGGCTAAAAGACATACTAAACCACGGAATAGACAAGGACTGCAAGCCGTGACCCTCTGCATAAGTACCGCCATGGTACTTGTATTGCTTGGCTTGGTCATATTTTCCGTACTGGTGGCACACAATACTTCTGAATTTGTAAAAGAGAATTTGGTAGTAACTGTCATGTTCGAACAAGACATGACTGCCCCCGAGGGTAGCCAACTCTGTGCCCGCCTTAAAACTCGTCCTTACATCAACCGACTTGACTTTATCAGCAAAGAGCGCGCGCTGAAAGAACAAACTAAGGTATTGGGAGCCGACCCTACCGAATTTACCAACGGTGAAAATCCCTATTTGCCTTCGGCAGACATCACACTCAAGGCCGACTACGCCAACAACGACTCATTGCGCTGGATTTCGGCTGAGCTGAAAAAATATCCTAAAGTAAGCGATATTACCTACCAGAAAGATTTGGTAGAGAGCGTCAACCAAAACTTGGCCAAGATAAGCATCGTTCTGTTGGTAATAGCCGCCCTGCTTACCTTTGTATCATTCTCACTTATCAGCAACACCGTACGGTTAGGTGTCTATGCACGCCGTTTCTCTATACACACTATGAAATTGGTGGGAGCATCGTGGGGATTTATCCGCCGCCCCTTCCTAAAACAAGCAGCCACAATTGGAATCATCGCAGCACTTATTGCATGCGCAGTATTGGGTAGCGGCATATACACCATCCATTGCTACACACCCGAGGCAATGGCCGTAATCACATGGCAGACTCTAACCATCACAGCTGCCGCCGTAATACTCTTCGGCATCCTAATTACCGTATTCAGCGCCACCATAGCAGTCAATAAATTTCTTAAAATGACGGCAGGCGACCTATATAAGATATAAAACAACAATAATATGGAAAAAAGAAATTTTGCTTTTGACAAAGTCAATTTCATTCTCATGGCTATCAGCATGCTGATAGTAGTGCTTGGATTTGTACTTATGTCTGGCTCAGGCTCTACAGAAACCCATTACGATCCTAACATTTTCAGCTCTCTGCGCATCAAAGTGGCTCCTGTAGTATGCTTTGTGGGATTTGTATCCATGATCTATGCCGTTGCCCGCAAACCCAAGGACAATAACGAGAAGCAATAGAGATGAATTGGTTTGAAGCATTATGGCTGGGCATTATCCAGGGTCTAACCGAATATCTGCCCGTAAGTAGCAGTGGCCATCTTACCATTGCATCTGCGCTCTTCGGCGTTCAGGCCGAAGAGAATTTGGCCTTTACCATAGCCGTGCATGTAGCCACGGTATTGAGCACACTGGTTATTCTTTGGAAAGAAATAGCGTGGATATTTAAAGGGCTCTTTCAATTCAAACTCAATAACGAAACGCGCTATGTAGGCAACATCATAGTATCCATGATACCAGTTGGTATTGTGGGCGTATTTTTCAAAGACAAAGTTGAAGAAATTTTCGGTGCCGGAACAGCCATTGTAGGTGCAATGTTATTGGTAACAGCTATATTGCTGGCTTTTTCGTACTATGCCAAACCTCGTGCCAAGGCCGAAATCAGCTTGAAAGATGCGTTTATCATTGGTTTGTCACAAGCCGTAGCCGTAATGCCAGGCCTTTCACGTTCGGGCACAACCATCGCCACCGGTCTGCTATTAGGCAATGACAAGGCTAAGTTAGCCCAATTCTCATTTCTCATGGTCATTCCACCCATATTGGGTGAAGCTCTTCTTGACACTGTAAAAATGGTAAAGCACGGCACCGCCGCCGTAATGGGCGACATATCACTGGGCGTGTTGACCATAGGCTTTATTGCCGCATTCGTGTCAGGATGCATAGCCTGCAAATGGATGATAAACATAGTAAAGCGCGGCAAGTTGATATACTTTGCCATCTACTGCGCTATGGCTGGAGTTGCCACTCTGATATGGTCTTTCTGCTAATCTTGCTGTATGAATTTCAAAACAGGAGAAATATTCGCCATAGACAAGCCTTACGGCATAACCAGTTTCAAGGCATTGGCACATGTACGCTATCTATTGTCTCATACACTCGGACATAAGGTAAAGATAGGGCATGCTGGCACACTCGACCCTTTGGCTACTGGCGTTCTAATATTGTGTACGGGCAAATGTACCAAGCAGATAGAGACTCTACAGTCGCATACCAAGGAATACGAGGCAACATTACAACTGGGTGCCACCACTCCAAGTTACGACATGGAGCACGAGGTCAACAAGACCTTTGCCACAGCCCATATAACCCAAGAGGCTATACTCGCACTTATACCACAATTTATAGGCGACATACAGCAGACACCGCCCTCTTTCAGTGCATGCAAGATTGACGGAAAGCGTGCCTATTCCATGCGGCGTAACGGAGAAGACGTGGCTCTCAAACCCAAGAACATACACATAGACAACATCGAGATAACCCGGTTCGACCCCACCACCATGCAACTAAGCTTGCGTATAGTATGTGGCAAAGGGACGTATATAAGAGCCTTGGCTAGAGACCTGGGGAGAGCCCTCGATAGCGGAGCCTACCTTACCAGTCTACGAAGGGTACGCGTAGGCGAATACGATATAGATAAATGTATAAAGTACGACCATTTCCAAGAATGGTTAGACAATCAAGAAATAGAAACAAGCTATGAAACTGTCACAGTTTAAATTCAAGCTGCCTGAAGAGCAGATAGCCCTTTATCCGCACAGTATTTACCACGAGATTACCGATGACGATGGCAACAAGACAACATCGCGCATCACACGTCACGATGAATGTAAGCTTATGGTACTACACCGCAAATCGCAGACCATAGAGATGTTCAAAAAAGACGAAAACGGTAATCCTATCGAAGGCGAATACCTGGACTTCCGCCACATTCTCAACTACTTCGACGAGGGTGACACCTTTATTTTCAACGACACCAAGGTATTTCCAGCACGCCTCTATGGAACCAAGGAAAAAACCGATGCCAAGATAGAGGTATTCCTATTGCGCGAACTGAACCAAGAGATGCGTCTATGGGATGTTCTGGTAGAACCTGCACGCAAGATTCGCATCGGCAACAAGTTGTTCTTCGACGAGTCTGGCACAATGGTGGCCGAGGTGATAGACAACACTACCAGTCGCGGCCGCACGTTGAGATTTCTATACGACTGTCCGCACGAAGAATTCAAGCGCGAACTCTATACCCTTGGCGAAGCCCCATTGCCACGGTATATCATTGACCGCCGCGAAAATCACCACGCCACGCCCGACGACTTGACTGATTTCCAGTGTATTTTTGCCAAAAACGAGGGTGCTGTAACTGTACCTGCATCGGGGCTACACTTCAGCCGCGAGTTAATGAAGCGCATGGAAATAAAAGGCATTGAGACTGCCTTCATCACACTGCACTGCGGTTTGGGCGCCTTCCACAACATTGAAGTAGAAGACCTTACCAAACACAAGATGGACTCCGAACAAATGTTCATCAACCGCGAAGCTTGCGAAAAGGTAAACTCTGCCAAAGCCGCCGGTCACCACATCTGCGCCGTCGGCACCAGCGTAGTCAAAGCCACCGAAACAGCCGTAGGCACCGATGGCATGCTGAAAGAGTATGCCGGATGGACTAACAAGTTTATCTTCCCGCCATACGACTTTGGACTGGCTGACACAATGATAGCCAATTTCTACCACCCCTACTCTACCCTGCTTATGGAAACAGCAGCTTTCGGTGGTTACGATTTGGTTATGAAAGCCTACGACTTGGCCCTGAAGCACGGGTTCATGTTTGGATGTTACGGCGATGCTATGCTTATCCTGAATGACTAATCACTGTGTATATCTCTCGCTTGGTTCGAATTTAGGTAACCGCAAAGCCATCATTACCCGGGCCATAGCCGAAATAGAAAGGCTGATTGGAGCTATAGAGCGCCAATCGGCCTTTTT
The DNA here is from genome assembly GCA_963639385.1 of Oscillospiraceae bacterium. GTDB lineage: Bacteria > Bacteroidota > Bacteroidia > Bacteroidales > Bacteroidaceae > Prevotella. The sequence goes on along the minus strand of CAVHVH010000010.1, from coordinate 14,991 downwards.
AGAAACCGAGCCTTGGGGATATTCTTCGCCTAATAGATTTCTCAATGCTTGTGTACGATGCCGCACCACACTCTCACCACGCCAATTACTATGCGCTACACAGACTATAGAGCGCAACCTTGGACGAACACAAAAATCTACCGACCAACAGTATCACGACCGCACTATTGACATAGATATCCTTACCTATGACAACCTAAATATAGACGAGCCTGACCTGCATATACCACATCCACGGATGCATGAGCGCGACTTTGTGATGATTCCCCTGCGCCAAATTATGGACTAAGGCCATAACAAAACCCCATCCTAATATTTTTTTATGAATAGAAAACGGAACTATAACCGCTGTGTCATATTAACAGTATTTAACATATTTGCTGCGTATTATAGTTAATTTGTTTTAAAAAATTACCATTTTTTCGAACATTTTTTACTCGGAAAAATCGCAGAAAATTGACCGTTTTTTTCATTTTTCGGCCCAAAAAATCAGTTTCTATAATCCGCAAAAATTTTCATTTTAGACGAATTCCTGTAATTTTTGTCCAACAACCTATAATTTTGGCAAAAACCAAGAAAAATTTCAATAATTTCGTCAAAAAAGTCACTTTCACGAAAACACACTTTTCGCCGCTAAAGGGTAACTCTACGAGTCTAATGACCATCGTTACGACGCTAAAGGATAACTTTAGAAATTTGGAGGTCTATTTTGCCCTTATATAAATGCCGAAAATGCATTCAAAGCTGAATTCGTGTCGAAATTTGCGAGTATTTCTGCATTTTTCATTTAAAATACCTTAACAAACTGCATTTTACAAAAATCTTACAAATTCAACAAAAAAGCACATTTTTTACCCATAATATGCTAACCTTTTTACGTTTTCTTGCATAAAGGGTAAAAAACAATGTCTAACAACAAAAAAACAAAAAAATAAGAAAATGAAAAAGATTATCTCTACTATCGCAGCTTGTATGCTCGCAACGATTTCGGCATTTGCACAGTACAATGTCGGTACTTCTACAACAACACAGACCGATATATTCGGTAACACAGTGACTACTCATCGGGATGTGTATGGTCATACAATTGGCACCTCTACCACTGGCAGAACTGATGTATTCGGCAACACTACAACAACCCATCGAAATTCTTATGGGCAAACAACTGGGACATCTACTACAGGCATGACAGACATATTCGGTAATACCATAACGCAGCAGCGCAGCAATACTGGAACAGGAATATGGACTTGGTAACTTCAAACGGATATGAACATGAAAAAGTATCTCTTAATACTTGTATTGCCCCTCATAGCGGCAACAGGATCTGCGCAGATTGTAATCAACAGTAAATTTTAGCCAACAATTTATGCGTTTTGTGATACCAAACCATTTAGTTTTTGCATCTATAACTACCATAACCATTTGATTTACAATAAAAAAGGAGCACTTCAAAAGTACTCCTTCGCGTGACTCGCATGGGGCTCGAACCCATGACCCCAACATTAAAAGTGTTGTGCTCTACCAGCTGAGCTAGCGAGTCGCTCACAGCCTTCATTGCTGAAAGCGAGTGCAAAGGTACAAACATTTATTTTCTTGAGCAAATAATTTGTCCACTTTTTTATTACAAAAATACAGAATACGTAAAACGTGACAAATATTGAAGTATTATGCAGAGCCTTTTTATGTATTGTAAGGTAATAAAAAGTAATAAATTAAGGAGAATATGAATAATTTGTGCTAAATTTGCATTGCAATATGTGCATACGTATATACTCACTACGTACATTATGCTGCGAATAAAGAAATTAGATATATTTATCCTCAGGCAATTCAGTCTGCTTTTTGGCGGTACGTTTTTCATCAGTCTTTTTGTGCTGATGATGCAATTCTTGTGGAAATTTGTTGACGAACTGATAGGCAAAGGACTTACCCTTGACATTATGGGGCAGTTCTTTTGGTACATGGCGCTTATGTTTGTACCTCAGGCACTTCCATTGGCATTATTACTTTCTTCGCTTATCACTTTCGGAAATTTAGGCGAGAGTAGCGAGCTTACAGCTATCAAAGCAGCTGGAATATCACTAATGCAGACCTTTAGATCACTTATAGTCTTTGCATGTATTACCGCAGGTGTAAGCTTTATTTTTCAAAACCATATAGGTCCATTGGCCAACCAAAAGATGTCCCAGTTGCTTATATCGGTAAAACAGAAAAGTCCGGAGTTGGAGATCCCAGAGGGGATATTCTATAACGGCATTCCCAACTGCAATCTCTACGTACAGAAGAAAGACATGAATACGGGAAAGCTCTACGGAATAATGATTTACCGCATGACAGCAAGTTATGAAGACCATGCTATAATTCTTGCCGATTCGGGTATGTTGCAGTCTACAGCAGAAAAGAAACACCTATTGCTTACATTATGGAGCGGCGAGTGGTTTGAAAATATGCAGACGCAGAGCTTTGGCAATGCTGCTTCGATACCTTATCGCCGCGAAACATTTACAGCAAAGAGGATAGTACTCGACTTTGACGGAGATTTTAATCTCATGGATGCTTCGTACTTGTCTAATAATGCTAAAACAAAAAGTTTGGCAGAATTGCAACGTGGCAAAGACTCGTTGCAGTTGCATTACGATAGCGTAGGCGTAGACTATATGGACTATGCCCGCATGACTTATTACAGACAAGACAGCATTACTCCTATACAACAGAAAGAAGTAGCTAAAGTAATAAAAGCTGGTAAAGTAAACTTTGATTCTTTATGTGCCAAGCTTACACCCGACGCGCGCAGGGGAATGATTAATCGTGCCCTCTCTGACGTGCAGAGTGCAAAGACCGACCTGGAATTCAAGAAATTGATAACCACCGACGGCGACAGGATGATACGCGAGCATAAACTGGAGTCTATCAGAAAATTTACGCTTGCTTTGTCGTGCCTTATATTCTTCTTTATTGGTGCTCCGCTGGGAACTATTATTCGCAAGGGTGGATTGGGTATACCTATCATCATATCTGTATTTGTCTATATAATTTATTACATTCTCGACAATACTGGTTACAAGATGGCGCGTACCGGAATATGGACTATATGGTATGGCGCCAGCTTGGCTCCGGCAGTACTTATCCCTACAGCGGCATTCTTTACCTATAAAGCTTCACGCGACTCGATGGTACTCAACATTGACCTTTGGGTCAACTTATTTATGCGTGCGTTTGGGCTACGTATCAAACGCCATGTTCCTATAAAAGAAGTGATAATAGAAACGCCCGATTATTGCGGCGATGCAGAAAAACTGGCTCAGATAAGCAAAGATATATTTGAATACTCACGTAGCCACAAACTATTATCGGCGCCTAATGTAGTGAAAGTTTTCTTCAAATATTCGCCCGACCACGCCATCGAGCATATCAACACCCGTTTGGAAGAGGTGATAGAAGACTTGTCCAACACGCGCGACTTGATAATAAACAAGGAAATGAACTTCTACCCCTACATAGCTACCAAAGCCCACACACGACCCTTTGAAAGCAAGTGGAAAAATGTGGCAGCGGCAATCTGTCTGCCGTTGGGAATATTCCTATATATACGTATGTGGAGGTTTAGAATTCGTCTGTACTACGATCTTCGCGATATTCAGCAAGCCAATGCAAATATCATATCAAGAATAGAAAAAATAGTATAATATAATAAAGGTGTAATTGCCCGAGAAAGATAAAACAATGACCGATTTTAATACAGCTAACATAGAAGCAGCAATAAAAGACTTCTCTGAAGGAAAATTCGTGATAGTGGTTGACGATGAAGATCGCGAAAACGAAGGCGATCTAATAATTGCCGCCGAGAAAATTACTCCCGAGAAGGTTAACTTTATGCTGAAAAATGCGAGAGGCGTACTATGCGCTCCTATTACCATAAGCAGATGCGAGGAACTGGACTTACCCCATCAAGTATCTGATAACACCTCTATGCTGGGAACGCCATTTACGATAACAATAGACAAGCTCGATGGATGCACCACGGGAGTTTCAGCCCATGACAGAGCCGCTACCATACTTGCCCTTGCCGATCCGGCGTCTACACCACAAACCTTTGGTCGGCCCGGGCACATCAACCCTCTCTATGCTCAAGATAATGGCGTGTTACGCCGGAGTGGACACACCGAGGCAGCCATAGATCTGTGCAAGTTAGCAGGACTTTATCCCGCAGGAGCACTGATGGAGATAATGAACGAAGACGGCACGATGGCCCGCATGCCCCAACTGCGCAAAATGGCAGATGAATGGGGAATGCGCATTGTTTCTATCAAAGACCTTATAGCCTACAGACTAAGAAAAGAGTCGATAATAGAAGTGGGCGACGAGGTGGAAATGCCCACTGAATATGGCAATTTCAAGCTTATCCCCTTCAGACAGCAGACAAATGGATTGGAACACATGGCTCTTGTCAAGGGAGAATGGCACCCAGATGAACCCATATTGGTAAGAGTACACTCATCATGTGCAACAGGAGACATTTTGGGTAGCAAACGATGTGACTGCGGCGAACAGCTACATAAGGCCATGCAGATGATAGAACGCGAAGGGAAAGGCGTAGTCGTCTATATGCAGCAAGAAGGCCGGGGCATAGGACTAATGAATAAGATTGCAGCCTATAAATTGCAGGAAGAGGGATACGATACCGTAGATGCCAATGTGCATCTCGGATTCAAACCTGATGAGCGCGACTATGGTTGTGGTGCACAAATGCTGCGGCATCTCAATGTACATAAGATGCGTCTGCTTACCAACAACCCGGTAAAGAGAGTAGGACTTGAGGCTTATGGACTGGAAATAGTAGAGAATGTTCCCATCGAGGTTACCCCCAACATTTACAACGAGCGTTATCTCAAGACGAAACGCGACCGTATGGGGCATACCCTCCACCTCTAATAACAAATATAAAACGGGTAAAATACAAGGCCGTAATGACAGTACGGACAACTTTGCAAAGGATGGTTCTATAATCCTCCCTAAAAAGAAATAGGTTTACATTAGCGTATAAATATTATGATGAAATTATCAGATTGTGTCAATCGCCTGGCTCCATCGGCTACATTGGCGATGTCGCAGAAAAGCGGCGAAATGAAAGCCAAAGGCATAGACGTTATCAATCTTAGTGTAGGCGAGCCCGATTTTAATACTCCCGACCATATTAAGGAGGCTGCAAAGAAAGCAATAGACGAGAACTATTCACGCTACTCTCCAGTGGCAGGATATGCATCGCTAAGAGAGGCTATTGTAAGGAAATTGAAGCGCGAAAATGGATTGGAGTATACTTCTGGACAGATATCTGTTTCTAATGGTGCCAAGCAGGGGGTATGCAATGCTGTAATGGCCCTTGTAAGCAAAGGCGATGAGGTGATAATCCCCGCACCTTACTGGGTAAGCTATCCACAAATGGTAAAGATGGCCGACGGTAACCCTGTAATTGTAAACACTGGGTTCGGACAAGATTTTAAAATGACTGCCAAACAGTTAGAGGAAGCCATCACCCCCAAAACCCGACTTCTAATACTCTGCTCGCCCAGCAATCCTACAGGCAGTGTGTATTCTCGCAATGAACTCAAGGCTTTGGCAGACGTTATTCTTCGCCATGAAGGACTATATGTTCTCGCCGATGAAATATATGAACACATCAACTACACCGGACACCATGAGAGCATAGCCCAGTTCGAAGGTATGCAAGAACGCTGCATTATTGTTAACGGTGTATCAAAAGCCTATGCTATGACTGGATGGCGTATCGGCTATATAGCCGCTCCCGAATGGATAGTCAAGGGATGTAATAAACTTCAGGGGCAGTATACCAGTGGTCCTTGCTCGGTAAGTCAAAAAGCCGCCGAAGCAGCTTATAATTCAGACCAAAGTTGTGTAGAAGAAATGCGTAAAGCCTTCCAACGTCGCCGTGATTTAATAGTAAGTTTGGCCAAAGATATTCCCGGCCTTGAAGTCAATTGTCCACAAGGTGCATTTTACCTATTCCCCAAGTGTAGCAATTTCTTCGGCAAGAGCTATGGAACGCATAAGGTAAACAATTCTACCGATTTAGCCATGTACCTGCTGGAAGAAGCCCATGTGGCTACTGTGGGTGGCGATGCTTTCGGCGATTCTAATTGCTTCAGAATGAGTTACGCTACAAGTGACGACAATATACGTGAAGCAATGCGCCGCATCAAAGAAGCTTTGGGCAAACTTAAATGAGGAGAACTGCACTATAAGTGGAAAAATATCTTGTTAAAACTTCTTAATTAGGTGTAGAGTATGCATTAATTTGCTATCTTTGCTTGTCATTAGATAGCTTCAGCCGTATTATTAGGTAAAATAAATTGCGGATAAAAAGTAAAAAAATTAACTTATAACATTTTATTAATAACCAAAAATTAATTGTAACATTATGGCAACTACAAAAAAAGCAGCCCCCAAAAAGGGCTTTCAGGGAGTTAGAGATGCAATTTGGATCATCGTTGTTTGCTTCGCGTTGGCAGTAGCTTTCTACGAGGGTTTCCTCGGTAATGGAGCTAACTTCCATGGTGCAGACAATAGCGGAGAACCCGCCAACTTGCTCGGTACTATTTATAAAGGTGGTATCGTAGTACCTGTTATCTTCACTCTCTTGTTTACTGTTATCGCACTTGGCGTTGAGCGTTTCTTCGCCCTTCGTTCAGCTTTCGGTAAAATGTCACTTGCTAAGTTTACTGCAGAAGTAAAGGCAGCTGTTAAGGGTGGCGATTTCGCAAAAGCACACCAGCTCTGTGACAAAATGCAGGGTTCTGTAGCTAATGTGGTTAACGCTTCGCTAACAACATACGAAGAAATGGAGAAAATTACTGGCGTAAAGAAGAGCCAGAAGGTAGCCAAAATACAGCAGGCTCACGAAGAAGCTACTCAGCTTGAGATGCCTACCCTTCAGATGAACCTCCCCATCGTGGCAACTATCGTTACTCTTGGTACTCTTACCGCTCTGTTCGGTACCGTTGTAGGTATGATTCGTTCATTCGCCGCTTTGGCAGCAGGTGGTGGTGCTGACTCACAGGCACTTTCTACTGGTATTTCTGAGGCCTTGGTTAATACCGCATCTGGTATCTTGACATCTTGGTTCGCCGTTGTTATCTACAACTTCTTCACAAACAAGATTGACAAGCTGACTTACGCTCTTGATGAAGTTGGTTACACTATTGCTCAGACATACGAAGCCAACCACGAAGAAGCTTAATTTTTGCTAACCCTTTAAAAATTTATCGCTATGGGTAAAGTAAAAATTGAGAAAAAAGATGTCTGGATCGACATGACTCCTATGTCCGATGTCATGGTGCTCCTGCTGACATTCTTCATGTTGACATCAACATTTGTGAAGAATGAGCCAGTAAAGGTAAACACCCCTGGATCGGTTTCGGAGATTAAAGTGCCCGAGAAAGACGTACTCACAATTAGTGTCGCCAAGGACGGCAAAGTGTTTATGAGCATTGAAAATGCCAATGATCTCGTTAGCATAGTAGATGCCATGACAGACCGTTTTGGAGTTAAATTGAATGGAGTACAGCGTGAAGCTCTCAAAAAGCATTCTATGCTTGGCGTGGGCGTTGAAAAATTGCCAGCATATCTGAGTCTGCCCGAAGACCAGATGACCGAAGCTATACAGAAAGAGGGAATCCCTACAGACAGTATAGAAACCGATGGCAAGAAAGGTATGAGCGAGTTCCAGTTGTGGATCACCGAAGCTATCGCTGTTAACGAGGATATGAAGATAGCCATCAAGGCCGACTCTGATACTCCTTACAAAACAGTTAAGACCGTAATGTCTGAGCTGCAGGATATGAGCCAGAACCGCTATTATCTTATCACTTCTTTAAAGAAAGGGGAGGACTAAAGAATGGCAAAGAAGAAAGCAAGTAAACAGAAGAAAATGACCGTACGCGTAGACTTTACGCCTATGGTGGATATGATGATGCTTCTTATCACGTTCTTTATGCTCTGTACATCTTTGGCCAAACCTCAGACAATGGAGTTGAGTATGCCAAGTAATGACAAGAATCAGAAAGATGAAGACAAATCAGTTACCAAAGCCTCTTATACTATTACTATATATGTAGGCGCTGACAACAAGATTTTCTACATCGCTGGTCTGCCCAAATACGACGATCCTACTTGTCTGAAGGAAACTACTTGGGGCAAAGATGGTATCCGTAAGGTGCTCATTACTCACGTAACAGAAGACGGCACTCAGCCCGTACAGCAAGTGATGATGGCCAAGGCTAAACTTGATGAGAAAAAGCTCAACGACCCTAAATTTCCCGATACACTGTATAACAGCGAATTGGCAAAGATAAAGGGCGGTGACTTAGGTAATGGCGAGAAGATCTCTACCATGACCATAATTATCAAGGCCACAGACAAAGCCAGCTATAAGAACTTGATAGACGCTCTCGATGAAATGCAGTTGTGCAGCATCGGTAAGTATGTGATTGATAAAGTTAACCCAGACGACCAAAAGCTGCTTGACAAAGCAGGCGTGAAGTAAGTCGTTATTGTTGAATTATTTAAATTAAGAAGACTATGTCAAAAATTGATTTGATTTCTTCAGACTGGGTTGATTTGGTATTCGAAGGAAGAAACCAAGCTTATGGAGCCTACAAACTCCGTAAGAGCACAACCAGACGAAATATATATGCAATGCTTGCAGTTGTATTGTTGTTGGTTGTTGCCTTTATCATCCTTACAGTCAAGAATTTTGTTGATGAGCAACGCGCCAAGGTAGCTGTAACTCAGGTAACTGAGCTTACTGCCCTGGAGCAGCCTAAGAAAAAAGCTGAAGTTAAGCAGAAGAAGGTTGAACTGGAGCCCGAAAAGGTAGTAGAAAAGGTAAAGAGTTCTATTAAGTTTACCGCTCCTGTTATCAAGAAAGATAACGAAGTAAAACCTGAGGAAGAGCTTAAAACTCAAGACGAGTTGATGAATACCAAGACCGCTATCGGTACTTTCGATGTGAAAGGTAACGATGATGCCAATGGTGAAATTCTCAAGGCTAAGGAAGTTATTGCCGAGCCTGAGCCACCTAAGCATGAAGAGGAAAACAAGGTATTCGATATCGTAGAGCAACAGCCTATGTTCCCTGGTGGTCCAGCTGCTTTGATGAAATATCTTAACGAGAATGCCAAATACCCTGTTGTAGCACAGGAGAATGGCGTACAGGGCCGTGTAACGGTTCAGTTCGTGGTTGAGAAAGACGGTTCTGTTTCTGATGTTCACGTCTTGAGAGGTGTAGACCCCTCACTTGACAAGGAGGCTGTTCGCGTAGTTAAGTCTATGCCGAGATGGACTCCTGGAAAGCAGAATGGTATTACCGTTCGTGTAAACTACCGCGTTCCCGTTGTATTCAGATTAGCAAACTAATTGCTTAACAACAATGAAAAAGACCGTATTCTACAGTCTTGTAGGATTAACACTATTCGTCTGCTTTTGTAGTTCTTGTAACAAAAAAAACAAAAGCGGACGAACAGATACATATTCGTCAGGGGTGGCCAGTTTCGCCTCTGACGAAAGTTTTAGCCCCATTATTGACGAAGAGGTGGAACTCTTCCAATTTACTTATCCTCAGGCAACGCTCAAGCCTGTATATACCAATGAGTCTGATGCAATTTCTATGTTGTTGCAAGGCAAGATATGTTTGGCAATAACCGCACGCGACTATAAAGAAAAAGAGCGCCAAAGTCTTCGTGACCAAAGTTTCAACCCCCGTGCCATACCAATAGCTTACGATGGCTTGGCACTTATCGTAAACAAGGCCAATAATGATACTTGCATATCTGTAAAAGATATTGCCGCTATCATGACGGGCAAAATTACCCAATGGAAACAACTTGACCCAAAAACTGACAAGGGTGAAGTATTAGTTGTATTTGACAACAAAAAATCAAGTACTGTTCATTTTGTAGAAGACAGTATACTCGGTGGAAAACCCATTACTAATCCTAATGTGGCAGCTACCAACAATACGGCTGATGTTATAACCTATGTTGAGAAGAATATAAATGCTATCGGTATTATAGGTAGTAATTGGCTTAACGACAAGCGTGACACAACCAATCTTACTTTCAAGAAGAATATTCGTACTATGTCGGTTTCTAGACTTGATAAGGCTACGCCTGCAAACAGTTGGAAGCCCTATCAGTATTACATATATAATGGCAATTATCCCCTTTCTCGTACAATATACGCGCTGCTCAACGATCCTTTACGAGGTCTTCCATGGGGCTTTGCCAATTTTATACATTCGCCCAAGGGACAACTTATTATCTTTAAGTCAGGCCTTCTCCCTGTACAGGGCAATATCACTATCCGTGATGTTAATATTACTGAATAGTTGTAACCTTGATGTATTAGAAACGTCTTATTTAATATAAACCCTATAAAAAGTGAATTATGAAGTCGATTAAATATTTCTTTATCGGAGCCTTGCTGATAGGTTTCAGCGCTCCTGCTATGTCACAGGATATGAAGAGTGACATTGAGAGTTTTAGTAAACTGGTAAAAGAGAACAAGTCTAATCCAGCTGCCATTAAAGACCAGATTAAAGATTTCCGCAAGAAATACAAAAAGAATGCAGAAGCTCTTACCGCTCTAGGTCGTGCTTATCTTGATGTGAAAGATACTGCCAATGCACAGGCTTTGGCCGAAAGCGCACTGAAGGTTAATAGCAAGTATGGTCCCGGCTATGTACTTATGGGCGATATTGAGGTTGCCAAGGATAATGGAGGTTCTGCTTCTGCATGGTTTGAACAGGCCACAATGATGGATCCTCAGAATGTTGAGGGTTATCGCCGTTATGCTCAGGTTAACAGCAAGTCTAATCCTACAATGTCTGTACAGAAGCTTGAAGAACTTAGACGTATACGACCCGACTATCCTGTAGATATCATCTCTGCCGAGATTTACGACAAGGCAGGCCGTATAGAGAAAGCCATAGAATATTACGACAAGGTAGACCGCAGTAAGATGGAAGACTATCAGTTGGCCAGCTATGCTACAGACTGCTTCTTGCTTGGCAAGTACGACAAGAGCCTTGAAATAGCCCAATTCGGTACAAGTAAATTCCCATCAAGTTCAGCGCTAAACCGTCTTACAATGTTCAATAATACCGAACTAAAGAAATATCCCGAGGCTATAGCTGCCGGCAAGGCTCTCTTTGCTTGCGAAGGTGCCAAGATTTCTGGTAACGACCACCTCTATTTCGGAACCGCTTATAAGGGCAACAAGGAGTACGACAATGCCATCGAGCAGTATCAGAAAGCCCTTAGTGTAGGTGCTGACGACAAAGACTTACAGGTATCAGTCTATCGTGATCTTTCAGAGGTATATGGCGCCAAGGGTGACATCGATAAGGCCGTTGAAAGCTTTAACAAGTATATCGAAATTTCTCCCAAACGTACTGCTTCTATGTATGGTCAGCTTGCCGCTTTGTACAAGAATCAGGCTGGCAAGGTAGAAGGTGCCGAGAAAGAGAAATATCTATTGGAAGCCGATAAGGTGTATGGTACTATTGCCGATAACTACCCCAACTTTGCTGATTTTGCAACTCTTCAGCGCGCCCGTATAGGCTTTGAACTTGATCCTGAAACCAAGACAGGAGCTGCCAAACCCCACTACGAGAAGCTGGTTGAGGTAGTAAAGAGCCACGAAACTATGAGCGACCGCGATAAGTCTAACTTGCTTGAAGCTTATAGATATCTCGGCTACTATTACACTTTGGCCAAGGATGAGACCAAAGCTGCAGGGTATTGGAATAAGGTACTTGAAATAGATCCCGAGAACGCCACTGCCAAAGCAGCTCTCGGTATCAAGTAAATAGATTTTAATACAGAAAATAAATAAAGCGGGAGTAATAAAGATTATTCCCGCTTTATTTATTTTGTCATATTCTCTTTATCTTATGGATACAAACTCACAACAGCAGAAAGATCGCTTTTATATGTCAAAAGCTTTGGAGCAGGCTCGTGAAGCTTTTGAGTGCAATGAAATCCCGATAGGAGCCGTTATAGTGTGTGATGACCGCATTGTGGCCCGCGCCCATAATCTAACAGAGACCCTCCACGATGTTACAGCCCACGCCGAGATGCAGGCAGTAACATCTGCTGCCAATCTCTTAGGGGGTAAATACCTTACTAACTGTACGCTATATGTAACGGTGGAGCCATGTGTAATGTGTGCCGGAGCCTTAGGATGGTCTCAGATAGCCCGTATTGTTTACGGGGCTCCCGATGTCAAGCGAGGCTACAGTCTATATGCGCCCCATGCCTTGCATCCAAAGACTCAGGTTTCAGCTGGCATTATGGAAGATGAATGTCGTCAACTTATGCAAGATTTCTTTAAGGCTAAAAGGTAAAATAATTCTTTTTTCGTAGGCTTAACTTTTCCATTCTTCATCATAAAGAAGAGGGTATCGATTTTTCACTCCTTTTCTTGCATACATATTGGAAAAGCCATTCATGGAACGTCAGATAAATATACTGAGGCGGTAAAGACAATTGCAAAGAAATATAAACTATAAAATACATATATTATGAGAAAAATCACGCTTACATTTGATGAAATCAAGGTTATTCAAGAACAACTTGCCGGGAAAATAACGCTCGACTCGGCTACACCTTATCAAAAGAAATGGTTGTCAAGCGTCATTGACAAGGCAGATGCGTTGCTTGACGAAAATCCTGACGACCCCGAATTCACAGATGATTTGATTGAATGGTTCTATAATAAATACAAGAACCAGAAGTAACAGATTACAACAATGTGCGCATAGGAAGGCAGCTCCAAAAGGGCTGTCTTTTTTTATTTGTTTACACGC
>CAVHVH010000010.1:0-1988 GCA_963639385.1 Oscillospiraceae bacterium | reverse complement strand
GGAAAAATTCAAAAACTAAAAGAATTACTATGGGAAGAACTGCAAAACAAAAAGAAGACAGAAGTCTTACTAAAATGGGAGAGTTTAAACAGATAGACATTTCTCTGTTGGAAAACAATGAAGGACAATTGCCCGATGTACCAAAGAACCCAAGGTGGATAAAGGATGAAGAATATGCAACGTTAAAGAAGTCACTTCTCGCAAGTCCCGAATTTTTAGAGTATAAACCGCTTATGGTGTACAAACTAACAAATGGGAAGTATGTAACTATTTGTGGCAATATGCGCCTTAGAGTTTCCAACGAGCTATTGAAAGGCGGCCACAAAGAGTTTGCGTCCTTGCCTTGCTTTGTACTTAACGCTGACACGCCCATTCAGAAAATCAAGGAGTACGCCATCAAGGACAACGTGCAAGCAGGAAACTGGGACTGGGATGAGCTTGCCAACGGCGAGTGGGAAGTCGAGGAACTGACCGAATGGGGAGTGGATTGCTCGTTTCTGACTGATACGGAAGAAACGGACAACCTTGTCGGAGAAGAGAATACAAAGGAAGGTGACAATGAAGTCGATGTAGATACATTTGATGACAAGATTGAAATGAAACTCAAGTTTACAATTGACGAACATAGATTTATCAATGACAAACTAAGAGAATATGATGACAACAACGAGACGGCACTTTTAAAAATGTTGGGCTATGAAGAATAATCATTTGTTTCCCTACGAATGGAAACTATCAAATGGATTTCCTGCTGATGGGATACCACCGCATAAATGCAAGGTATTTGGTACGTTCATATGTGGAGGTGGCAGCTCTATGGGATATAAGTTGGCTGGTTTTGACCATCTGGGGGGGTAGAATTAGATGAGAAAATAGCCGAAATATATAAAAGAAATCTTCACCCTAAATATCTATACAATATGGACATTCGCGATTTTAACAATTTACAAGACCTCCCAAAAGACCTTTATAGTCTCGATATTCTTGACGGCTCACCACCATGCAGCACGTTCAGCATGGCCGGAAGCCGCGAAAAAGCATGGGGCAAGAAAAAGCGTTTTGCTGAAGGGCAGAAGTTGCAAACGCTTGACGACCTTGTTTTTGTCTACATAGACACTATCAAGAAACTCATGCCGAAATGTTGTATATTGGAGAATGTTTCTGGAATTGTTAAAGGAAATGGTAAGGTTTATACAAAAGAGATTGTAAAACGATTGAATGATATAGGTTACCGTGTACAAGTATTCCTGCTCAATTCCAAGAATATGGGTGTTCCACAATCAAGAGACCGCGTTTTCTTTATTGGCATACGTAAGGAATACAAGTGCCAGCCATTAAAATTGCAATTCAATGAGCCATTGATACCATTCAAGGAAATCAAGGACGGCAAAGGGAAAAGAATTTCTGACTTTGCATTGAATTTATGGAAGCAACGTACACCATCAGACAATTGTATAGGGGATATCAATCTTCGCATTAGAAACAAGAATAGCAATTTTAACACGCTTTTATGCAAAGATGATGCAGTGCTTGGCACGTTGTGTACACGTGATTATTTTCTTTATAGCGACCCTGTATATCTGAGCGACCGCGAGAGATTACTTGGTGCGACATTCCCGGTTGACTATGAAACGTGTGGCAAACAGGTTTTTCTAACAGGAATGTGCGTACCTCCAATTATGACAGCCCAGATAAGTTATCAGATTTATTTGCAATGGCTGAGTAAAATAAAATAGAAATATGGCAAAAGGAAGCGGAGGTACAAGGAATTATTCAAATCAGCATAAAACATTGGCTAAAAGACAAGCGGAATTTCAATCCCTTGTTTCTTCCAATAATTACAAGGATTGCTATTTTCATAAATCAGGCGGTTATTATGTTGTACATAAAGACCACAACGAGGTTGCAGACCCAAACATAAACAAAGAAATGTATGCCGCTAAGGTTCTTGCAGAGAAAGGTTATCGCATTTATCTTATGGGAGAAAA
>CAVHVH010000009.1:23500-25820 GCA_963639385.1 Oscillospiraceae bacterium | reverse complement strand
AACCAATATAATCAGAGGTTTTCTGTTTGTTCCGAGTTTAAATGAAAGAGCCGTGATAATTAGTTAATTTTAAAGGGTGGTTCTCTCGATTACCACCGTTGAGTTTGTTCTTTATTTTAGGATGGAAACTTGAGTACTTTATAAAAATTTCATCCTTGTTACATACACATTTATCTAAAAACCGTACAAAAGTAATTATACTTAATTAAAATACCCCCGTATGGTTAAATAAGGTTAAAACGCTCAAAAAAGGTTATGGCGTTGCTCAAAGTTTTATTTTCTGCTTGTGCATAATACCCAATCCTAAAAAATAATCAGATTAAAATTGCCGGTATTTATAGATTTCCATTATCTTTGCGGTTGGCATTAGAGTGGTAATCTGTAGAACCACAAGGAAAGACTTATGGATAAGAACGTTGTAGAATTTGTGACATTTACTATAGGAAGTGTTGCAGAAAGAGTGCGCAAGAGTCCGGCAGAAATATACCGACTTTTTAAGCAGACGAATATTATAGACGGATATTTAGTGCCAGCTTATGATGTACTGCACACTTTTGGTAGGCAGTATTTGGTAAACGATGTGCTGGAATTAATGCAGGAGAAAGGGGTAAAGTTATGTTGATATATCACGCTTCTTACGTAATTGTAGAAAAGCCAGATACAGTACATTCGCGTTCGAACTTGGATTTCGGAAAAGGTTTCTATACAACAGTTATTTCTGAACAAGCCGAGCGATATGCTCAACGATACATTATCAGAAAGCGAAAAGGAATTATCAATATCTATGAATACAATCCGACATCAGATTTGAATATTTTGAAATTTGATGCATACAATGAACAATGGCTTGATTTTGTAGCAGCCTGCCGCATGGGAGAAGATATTTATAAGAAATACGATTTGGTATGTGGAGGCATAGCAGACGATAGAGTGTTCAATACGTTAGACCTATATTTCTCGCAACAGATGAGTAAGGATGAGGCTTTGAAGCGCCTTGTATTTGAAAAAACCAACCAGCAAATCTGTTTTATCAATCAGACAGTTATTGACCAATGTGTAAAATTCATAGATTATAAAGAGCTATAAAACGAAAGTTATGGAAGCCAATCGAATTATATTAGATATGAAATATGCACGTATTATAGAGATACTTGCTCAACGTTTAGGTGTGGGTACTAATGAGGCAATGGATATCTTCTATAACTCGCCGGTTTTTGAATTGATAGATCAAGGCATTGCAGATATGCACTGCCGCAGTGACCAATATTTAGCAGAAGAAATAATGGCAGAAATGCAGCCTTCTGCTGCTTTGGACAAATAATGGTTTAGAAATAAAAATAGGCAAAAGGTAATCTGTAGAACCATTTTAATAAAATCGTACAAAAGTTAGTATAGTTTGTCAAAAAGACAAGTCATGAAGATAAAATTACCCAAACTGTCGTTTACAGGGCAGATATTCTTGTCGCTCATCCTTGCCATTATTGTAGGCTGCTTGATGCAAGGCGTACCAGAGATAGCTAATGACTACATCAAGCCGTTTGGTGTAATCTTTCTCAATCTGCTCAAGTTTATTGTGGTGCCGCTGGTGATGCTCTCCATCGTTTCGGGTATCATATCTATGGAGGACATTTCTAAGGTGGGCAAACTCGGCGTAAGAGCTCTCATATACTTTACACTAACCACCATAGCAGCCGTTTCGCTGAGCCTTGTGGTGTCTACCTTCCTCAAAGGCTATTTTCCACTCATCAAGCTACCCGCCCCCGAGCAAACGATAGAGGTACACAATTTCACTATCATGGACCAGATAGTGAATATGTTTCCAAGCAATGCTGTATTGCCCTTTAGCGATGCCAATATGATGCAGGTTATTGTTATTACCCTGTTCGTGGGCTTCGCTATTGTTCATGTGGGCGAGAAGGCGAAGCCTGCCAAGGAGATACTCCTTAGTTTCAACGAGATTGTACAAAAGATACTGGGCTACATTCTAAGTCTGGCCCCTATCGGCGTATTCTGCATGCTTACCCCCGTGGTGGCCGCCAACGGTCCGCAGGTGGTGGGCTCTTACGCCAGCCTTATCGGAGCCGACTATCTCTGCTTTTTGGCCCATGCAGTAATCATTTACTTCCCCTGTGTATATTTCCTTGGAGGCATGAATCCCTTCTACTTCTTCCGCAAGATGACTCCCGCTATGATGTTCGCCTTCTCCAGCGCATCGAGCGTGGCCACCATACCTTATAATGTAGAGTGTACACGAAGAATGGGCGTTAGAAAGGAGATTAGCGATTTTGTGTTGCCTCTTGGAGCCACCATCAATATGGAC
>CAVHVH010000009.1:0-23465 GCA_963639385.1 Oscillospiraceae bacterium | reverse complement strand
GGACGGCACCGCTATCTATTTGGGTGTTACGAGTGTGTTTATAGCCACTTGCTGTGGCATGGACCTCACTATGCAGCAGTATGTTGCCATTGCCCTTTCGGCCACAATTGCCTCTATCGGCGTTCCGGGTGTTCCAGGTGGAGCACTTGCCTTGATGGCCATGGTGTTTGCCTCGGCAGGCATCCCCATAGAGGGAGTAGCAGTAGCTGCCGGTGTAGACCGTCTTGTAGATATGGGGCGCACCACTATGTCTATCACAGGCGATGCCACTTGTGCCGTTGTGATGCAGCGATACAGCAAGGCCATATTCAAGGAATAAGCCAATAATCGCCCTAAGTAATGTTCAAATAATAACTTGCGCAAGTTTGTAGAATATCTAAATGCCAGCTATCATGTCTGACTACCCCTGTCTTTTTGCCGTTTTTGCGACTTCTTTTCAGTCACATAGCCCGCTATGCTCCTTCAAAGAAGCCTGTAAAATCAGCTAAAAATATAGGGTAAACTTGGGCAACTTATTTTTTGAACATTACTAAAAACAAAAATCCCCATAAGTACCATAGTGCAGGTGCTTATGGGGATTAATATTATTGTGTAGGTTGGTTATCGGCTAAACTTCTCGGTTTGCTGGCGTATCAGATCAGCATCTTCAAAGTAGTTGATGCGCATGGCGGCGCGCACTTCGTCCATGGTTTGTGCGGCGGTTTCGCGCGCCACTTCAGAGCCCCGTTTAAGTATGTTGAATATCTCGGGTATGTCTTGCTCAAATTCGTGGCGGCGTGCACGTATAGGGTCGAGCATCTTGTTGAGTACACTGTTGAGGAACTTCTTGCAGGTGCCGTCGCCTATACCTCCGCGTACATACTGCTCTTTAAGTGTGTCAAGACAGTCGAACTCGGGCCAAAATTCGGCAAAGTCTTCGGCCGTGCTGAAGGCTTCGAGGTAGGTAAACACGGCGTTGCCCTCAAGGTGTCCGGGTTCTTCAAGGCTCATGCGCGGTTGTCCGTTTGACATCTTCTTTACCTTTTTCCATACCGTGGCGGCATCGTCGCTCAAGTAGATGCAGTTACCCAAGCTCTTGCTCATTTTCTCCTTACCATCGGTTCCTGGCAGACGTCGGCATACGGCTTGTTCGGGTAGCAGAATGTTGGGTTCTACCAGCACTTCGCCGTAAGTCTGGTTAAAGCGGCGTACCAGTTCGCGGGTAACTTCGAGCATAGGCTCCTGGTCTTCGCCGGCCGGCACGGTAGTGGCTTTGAAAGCGGTAATATCAGCGGCCTGTGATACGGGGTAGCAGAAGAAACCTAACGGCAGGTTAGCCTCGAAGTTGCGCATCTTAATCTCGGTCTTTACCGTAGGGTTGCGCTGTACGCGCGATACGCTTATAAGGTTCATCAGGTATGTGGTGAGCTCGGCCAATTCGGGTATGCGGCTCTGTATAAAGAGCGTGCATTTAGCGGGGTCAAGACCACAAGAGAGATAGTCGAGAGCCACTTCTATGATGTTTTGGCGTATCTTTTCGGGGTTATCGGCATTGTCGGTAAGTGCCTGCACATCGGCCATAAATACGAACATGCGGTCGTAGTTGCCTTCATTCTGTAGCTGTACCCTTCGGCGCAGTGAGCCGATATAGTGTCCTAAATGTAGTTTTCCGGTAGGACGGTCGCCGGTAAGAATTGTTTTTCCCATTGGTGTATGTAATATTCTGGTTTACTAATCCATTATGCCTATTAGGCGCAGAACGTCGTTAAGGTTGGCCACAACCATAAGCAGTATCAGTATGCTTATGCCTATATATTCGGCCTTGATCATGAAATTCTCAGAGGGCTTGCGGCGGGTAATCATCTCGTAGAGTAGGAACAGTACGTGACCACCGTCGAGAGCGGGTATAGGCAGAAGGTTCATAAAGGCGAGGATGATGCTGAGGAAAGCCGTCATCATCCAGAACATGTGCCAATCCCAAGTAGGTGGGAACAGACTACCTATGGCTCCGAATCCGCCGAGACTCTTTACGCCGTCGGCCGAGAATACATACTTCATATCGTTTATGTATCCCTTGAGAATATTTAATCCGTAGCGTGTGCCTGCGGGGAAACTCTCAAAGAAGCCGTAGCTAGCCTGTACTGGCTTGTAATAGGTGAATACAGAGGTCATGCCGGCACCCATTGTCATTTCAGGCGTTAGCACGAGTGTCTTCTCAATAGTGTCTCCGCTATGGGTGAATGATACTTTTACTGTGCGCACGGCCAGGCTGTCTTTACTACTTGTAGCTTCGTCAAGACGCTTGTTGAGGCCAGCTATAATGTCTTGATACTCGTTCCAAGTGTCTATTGCGGTGCCGTTGAGCGATGTTATATGGTCGCCCTTGGCCATTCCGGCTTTCTGTGCCGGCATGCCGTCTACTACTTCGTCCACATCAGAGGGGATGTATGGCATTACAAAGCGTGGCGACTGCTTTATCATATTGAGCAGATTAAGATTGCCGGGCAGATGTAGACTTATATGCTTGCCGTTGCGAATAAGGTCAACCCGGGTAGCCTCAGAGAGTTCGCGTACAAGGTCTACATTGAAATCCTTGAATGTGCCGAGGTTAGTACCCAATAGTATGTCGTGGTCTTGAAATCCCAATGCCTTGGCCTCGTTGTTGAATTTCATACCCATGGTCATGTCTTTGGTGGGTATGTACTGTTCGCCCCAGGTGAAGAGCACCATAGAGTAGATAAACAGGGCCAGCAGAAAGTTGACCAATACGCCGCCAATCATAACCAGCAGTCGCTGCCATGCGGGTTTCGACCTAAATTCCCACTCTTGGGCAGGTTGGGCCATCTGTTCCTTGTCAAAACTTTCGTCTATCATGCCGGCTATCTTGCAGTAGCCGCCCATGGGAATCCAGCCTATGCCGTACTCGGTATCACTATTCTTAGGCTTGAAGCTAAACAACTTGCCCGACCATTTGCCGACGCCCATATCGAAGAAGATGAAGAATTTTTCTACTCTTATGCCGAAAAGTTTGGCAAAGAACATGTGGCCTCCCTCATGTAGGAAGACGAGAAGAGAGATTGCCAGAACAAACTGGAGGAGTCTGATAAAAAATATTTCCATTGTGATTACTATAGTTTATTAATTGAGTAACTGGACGGCCACACGGCGCGCCTCGGCATCGGTTTGAATATAGACATCGTAGTCTGCCGATGCGTCGAACGGAACCATATTCATGGTGCGCTCTATAACGTCGGCCATCTGCAAGAAACCGCAGCGGTCGTGGCGGAACGCTTCGTTAACCACTTCGTTGGCCGCATTGATGATACAGGGCATGTTTCCACCCTTTCTTATGGCTTCGAAAGCCAAAGACAGGCACTTGAACCGGCGCATGTCGGGCTCGAAGAATTCCAACTTTTTGCCGAATAGGTTTAGGCGGTCGCCGCGTAGGTTTAGACGGTTAGGGTAAGAAAAGGCATACTGTATAGGCAGACGCATATCGGGAACGCCCAACTGAGCCTTGACAGACCCATCGGTAAATTCTACCGCACTGTGTACGATGCTTTGTGGATGAATAAGAACTTGAATACGGTCGGCTTCGACTCCGAAGAGCCATTTGGCTTCGATAACCTCGAAGCCCTTGTTCATAAGCGAAGCCGAATCGATAGTGATTTTAGCGCCCATGGCCCAAGTGGGATGTTTTAGCGCATCAGCGGCGGTGACCGAACACAGTTGCTGGTCAGTGAAGGTGCGGAACGGACCGCCCGAGCAGGTGAGCAGAATACGCTCTATCTCGTTAGTACCTTCGCCAACGATAGACTGGAATATGGCGCTGTGTTCAGAATCAACAGGAAGAATGTTGCTATGGTACTGTTGTGCCAGGTTACAAATGAGTTCGCCAGCCACCACCAAAGTTTCTTTGTTGGCAAGACAAATCTTCTTGCCTTTCTTGATAGCGTGTATGGTGGGTGCAAGTCCGGCGAAACCTACCATGGCCGTAAGTACCATATCAATAGGGTCGGCCTCTACTATCTGTTCAAGAGCGTCTTTCCCGGCGTAAATCTTGATGTCTGGCTGGTCTTCCAACAGACTGCAGAGTTCGTTGTATTTGTCTTCGTTGGCAATGACTACTGCCGAGGGGTGAAACTTTCGGGCCTGCTGAGCCAATTCCATTACACGGTTGTTGGCCGTAAGGCAGTATACTTCGTAGAGATCAGGATGCTGTTCAATTACATCCAGCGCCTGTGTGCCTATCGAGCCTGTACTGCCGAGTATGCAGATTTGTTTTTTCATATATTATATATCCAAAATGCCTTCGGGTAGTCGAATCCATATGGTTCGGTCTGCGGCATCAATCTTTTCTATCAGTTCTTCGTGTGCGGGGACAAGCAGTTGCTCGCCCTCGGCATTGGTTACATGAAACAGGGTGTTTATGGTGCTATCGTCAACGTGATTTACCGTTCCCACCTCTTTGCCGGTATTGTAGTCAACGAGTTTGAACCCCACAATTTCGCTCCAGCCTAATCCGTTTTCATCACTATCAGATAGTTCGCGTGGAAAGAATACGTTGGCTCCCGTTAGACTTCGTGCTTGCTCTTGGGTGTCTATATCGCAAAATTTCATGAGTACCGTCTCGTCGCTCTTGAAGCGGTATTCTTCCATGAAAAAAGGTACCAGTATGCCGTCGAGTTCAACAAACAGGTATTCGGCATCAACACGGTCGAATACATCGTCGCTTATCTGGAAACTTATCTCGCCCTTTACGCCGTGGGGACGTCCCAGCCGACCTATCTGGAATACATCTTCTTTTCTAATCATCAGCTTTCAATGCGTTTGATGTGTGCTCCCAGACGGTTAAGACGGTTCTCTATATCTTCATAGCCGCGGTCAATCTGTGCGATGTTGTCTATCCGGCTGGTGCCGTTGGCACTCATGGCAGCAATGAGCAGTGCTATGCCGGCGCGGATATCTGGACTGGTCATTCGGCCGGCTCGTAGTTGACGGGCATGGTCGTTGCCGTTGACCACGGCACGGTGGGGGTCGCAGAGTATTATCTGTGCGCCCATATCGATAAGCTTGTCGACAAAGAACAGTCGGCTTTCAAACATTTTCTGATGTATCAGTACGTTTCCCTTAGCCATAGTGGCTACCACAATGAGTACCGACAGAAGGTCGGGGGTGAGTCCAGGCCATGGGGCGTCAGAAAGGGTCATGATAGAACCGTCTATGAAAGAATCTACTTCGTAATGGGCTTGCTCAGGAATGAACAAGTCGTCGCCGTCTTCTTCAATTTTGATGCCTAAACGGCGGAAAGCATCAGGAATCATTCCTAGGTTGGGCAGCGATACATTCTTTATGCGTACACCTTTGCCAGCCATAGCGGCCATGCCTATAAACGAGCCTACCTCTATCATGTCAGGCAGAATAGTGTGTTCGGTGCCGTGTAGCGAGGTTACTCCCTCGATGATAAGCAGGTTCGAGGCAATTCCGCTGATGTGTGCTCCCATGCGGTTGAGCATTCGGCATAACTGTTGGATGTATGGTTCGCAGGCTGCGTTGTATATAGTGGTGGTGCCGTGGGCAAGTACCGATGCCATAATGATATTGGCCGTTCCGGTAACCGAGGCCTCGTCTAACAGCATGTACTTTCCCTGTAGGTTGTCGCCCTTGATGGTGAATACGTTACGTTCGGGGTTATGGGTGAATTGTGCTCCCAGTTGGCGGAAGCCAATGAAATGAGTGTCCAGTCGGCGACGCCCAATCTTGTCGCCACCGGGTTGCGCTACGGTGGCCTGTCCGTATTTGCCGAGAAGTGGCCCGATGGTCATTACAGAGCCTCGCAGTGAGGCACTCTTGCGTACAAATTCGTCGCTGGCCAAATAATTAAGGTCTATGTGTGCTGCGGTGAATGTATAATCGTGGGGTGTGTTACGCACTACATCGACCCCCATATCCTGCAAGAGTCTGATGAGATTGCATACATCCAGTATCTCCGGGATGTTGGTTATCCTTACCGGCTCGGTAGTGAGCAGACAGGCACAGATTACCTCAAGTGCCTCGTTCTTGGCGCCCTGTGGCGTTATTTCGCCAGACAGTCCGTGTCCGCCTTCGATGATAAATGACTCCATAGACGTAGTAGGGGTAGGGTTATTTCTTTCTGTTGTTGCGCTTCTTCTCGGTGAATTCTCGTGTGTCGATTTTCTCAAATTTGAAGGTCTTCAAATCCAACTGTATCTTTCCGTCGGTAAAACGGGCCAAATCAGAGGCTACCTTCTCATCGTCAGATGAGCCGTGGCTCCATTGGTATAGACAACGCTTCATTTGGTTGGCGGTGAGCTTTGTAAGAATGTCGCGTTCTTTGCCAGGCTTCATATTCTTGAGCTTGTCGAACAGTTCGAATATCATTTTGCCGTAGTGTCTTACCGGAATACTTTGCATGGGGTATTCCATGGGGGCAGGCTTGGTGTCTACCGAATGAGCCTGCTTAATGTCGAACGGCCAGTCTATGTCAAGTTTGAAATGGCTCATAATGGCCAAATGGTCCCAAAGCTTCTGCTTGTAGTCGGCGCTTTCGCGGTTGGCCGGATACATGCGCTCCATAATGCCTACAATGGTCTTGGCACACAACTGCCGTTCTTGTTTTGTGGGCAAATTTACGGCATATTCTACCATGTCTTGTATTTCGCGCCCGTATTCGGGAAGTGTAAGTTTCTCGCGTTGGGTATTATAGTCAAGTCCTTCTATTTGCATATGATAGTACTATTAGGTGAGGTTTTCTTCGTGCCTGTTAGAGAAGTTTCTTGGGTGTCTTCGCAGCAAATTCCTTAAGATAGAGTGGCACGAAGTATGCTACGTCTTCTGTTTGCCCGTTGGCTATCCGGCGTTCGGCCAAAGGGTACATATATTTTGCCAACGCATCAATGCCGGCTATATAATGGGCGTTGGGATGGGCTATTGTCTCCATACATTTTTCGGCTCCGTTGCCGAAAAAGTATACGGGGTGTTTGTCCAAATACTCTTTATAGGTATCTACACTTACCACGTCGGCCTGTATGGGCCGTATTTCATGTAAAGAACGGTCGAATATTTGTGCATAGACTTCCATGCGGCGGGCGTCTATCATGGGGCATAGCAGAGCGTTGTCGTCGGTAACCATTTCGCGTAACAATACGGGTACGCACAATAGTTCAAGGGTTGGAATAGCTATCAGACTCACTCCTCGTCCGTAGCATATGCCTTTGGCCATAGATGTGCCTATGCGCAGGCCTGTATACGAACCAGGGCCGCTACTTACGGCTACGGCGTCGAGAGGTATGGCGTGGCTCTCGGCAAAAGAGAGAGCTTCGTCTACAAAAGTGCCCAACAGTTCATTGTGGTTTGGGCCTGTATGGTCTTCTTTGTTGAAGATGCAGGTGCCGTTTTCGCTCACCGATACAGAGCATACATTGGTGCTCGTTTCAATGTTTAATATGCACGACATGAATTTAATTTTCTAAATAACTGCAAATTTACAGCTTTTTTCCTACAATTTTGTTACTTTTGCAGAAATTTAACGCGTAACGATTATGATACAGTCAATGACGGGCTACGGGAAGGCAGTCCTGACATATGGTGAGAAAAAAATCAATGTAGAAGTAAAATCACTTAACAGCAAGACCATGGATCTTTCTACCCGTATAGCCCCCCTATATCGCGAGAAAGAGATGGAGATACGGCAGATGCTTGCCCGGAAAATTGTGAGGGGCAAGGTAGATTTCTCCATTTGGATAGAGAAAGACGACATGGCCGATGCCTCTACAGTCAATGTGGCTCTGATAAAAAACTATTATCAGCAGATTAAAGACATATCGGTAAAAACGGGTATTCCCGAGCCGCAAGACTGGTTCTATACACTACTTCGCATGCCCGATGTTACATCAAAGACAGAAACAGAGGTGCTTGATGCCGAAGAGTGGGCCGTGGCTTGTCAAGCCATACATAGTGCTGTTGATTCGCTGGTGGCTTTTCGTTGT
The DNA here is from genome assembly GCA_963639385.1 of Oscillospiraceae bacterium. Classification (GTDB taxonomy): domain Bacteria; phylum Bacteroidota; class Bacteroidia; order Bacteroidales; family Bacteroidaceae; genus Prevotella. The sequence continues at coordinate 15,477 of CAVHVH010000009.1, read as the reverse complement.
CAGGAAGGGGCAGCCCTTGAGCGCAAGTTCAACGAAAAGATTGATAATATAGGCAAGTTGCTTGCCAGTATCGAACCATTTGAAAAAGCACGTGTGCAGAAAATACGCGAACAGATAGTTAAGGGTTTGGAGCAGCTACCTGAGGCCAGTTACGACACTAACCGCCTGGAACAAGAACTTATCTATTACATAGAGAAACTCGATATAAGCGAAGAGAAACAGCGGTTGGCCAACCATCTCAATTATTTCCGCCAGACTATGGCCGAAGACCAACCCAACGGAAAGAAGCTTGGCTTTATTGCCCAGGAGATGGGGCGCGAAATCAATACTACGGGCTCGAAGAGCAATCAGGCCGAGATGCAGAATATCGTGGTCAAGATGAAAGACGAACTCGAGCAGATTAAGGAACAGGTTCTCAATGTTTTGTAAATTATTATGGTAAAGCAAGGCAAACTTATTATATTCTGCGCTCCGTCGGGTTCGGGTAAGAGTACATTGGTACAATGGCTTATGGCCGCTCATCCCGAACTCAATTTGGCTTTTTCTATCAGTTGTACATCGCGTCCTCCACGTGGTACCGAAAAGAATGGGGTAGAGTATTTCTTTATTTCTCCCGAAGAGTTTCGCCGGCGCGTTGCTGCCGACGAATTCCTTGAATACGAAGAGGTGTACGAAGGGCGTTTCTATGGAACGCTGAAGAGTCAGGTAGATAGTCAGACTATGCGTGGTGAGAATGTCCTCTTCGATGTTGATGTCAAGGGCGGATGCAATATCAAAGAGTTTTATGGCAACCGGGCCTTGAGTATCTTTGTACAACCCCCTTCAGTAGAAGAATTGCGCCGCCGACTAATAGTGCGGGCCACCGATACGCCCGAGGCTATTGCCCAGCGTATAGAGAAAGCCGCCTATGAACTAACCTTTGCCCCTCGTTTCGACCATATTGTAGTCAACGATGATTTGGAAAAGGCCAAACAAGAGGTTTTCCGTTTGGTAAGCCAGTTTGTAGAAGAATAATGTGATATAAGCGTAATCCTATATATTGTAGCTTATGACTTGCTGCACTACGGCCGACGTTAAAAATATAGGTATCTTTGGTGGCTCGTTCAACCCTATTCATTGTGGGCATATTGCCTTGGCCCGCCACTTGCTTTCCCAGCTTGGTTTAGGTGAGGTGTGGTTTGTAGTTTCGCCGCTAAATCCTTTTAAGGCTGATGCCTCAGACTTGCTTGCCGACGAGGTGCGTTACAAGCTTGTGACTATGGCGCTTGCTTCTGAACCTGGACTGCGGGCAAGCGATTGCGAATTTCATCTTCCCCGTCCTTCTTATATGTACAATACGCTCCGCTATTTGTCAGAGCGTTATCCCCAGGTGCGTTTTACGCTACTTATTGGTGCCGACAATTGGTTGGCTTTCAATCGTTGGGCCAATAGTCAAAGTATCATTGATAATTATCGTATAGCTGTATATCCGAGAGAAGGTTTCGAGATTGATGAGACCACTATGCCACCGTCGGTTACGGCTGTGGCGTCACCGCTTTATCCACTAAGCAGTACCCAGATTCGCCGCCGTATAGCTCTTGGTGAATCTGTTGAGGGTATGGTGTCTAAAAGCATTGAGCCGCTGGTAAAGCGCTATTACGGAAAGGCTAAGTTGGGTGTGTAGATAATATCCTTGGTTTACCTTGTAATGGCTTTGCAGCGGCGTAGGCAGTGCTTGTAAATGTCTTTGTTTTAACTGGTGGCGCGGTTAGAACGGATCCCAAAATTTTCTTTTCTCCAGACCTTTGGTTTGCTGACTTACGTTGTAGTTGATTGACGGCAGACAATTAGGTAGGTCAAAGTCTGCTGTCTCGCTTTTGTCTTTCATCTCTTTTTCGGCCGTGGCTTTGTCTATGGTAGTTACCTCTGTGGTTACAAAGTCTCTTAACTCTTTGCATTTGATAGGCGTAGACTTCTTGTCCCATTTCCATGTGTAGTTTAGTATTGTTCTAAGACTTACCAGCGAGCTCATGTTACCTTCTGGCTGGCTGAAACTCCAGTCGTTGATGTTGACAGTGATATTGAGCGATTTAGTGTTGACATCCTTGAATTTGGTGTTGTCTATCACTCGCCGGTAGATGCCTTTCTTCTTGTCTACTATCAGCATGGCGGCATCGTTAGAGGCATGTTTCCCTACTTTTGTGGCCAGATAAAGGGTGTCTCCTTTAGTATTACTTACCGAGTCGGCTTTGATATAGTGTATCTTGGAAAGATTGGTAGACCTACCGCTAAGCATGAAGGTCTCAAAGTTAAACAGATTTCTTATTTTCTTGTGCTCGTATTCGCGGCAGGCCCATACGCGTCGTTTTATCTTGCCATTCTTCATGTTGATATAGTAGTCTGATATACCTTCTCTATAAAGTATGGTCTTGCCGTCGTTGGTATATATATCGCGGAATACACCACGCAGTTTTACGTAGTCGGCCTTCTTTACTACCACCTCGGGTAGCGAGAACGCTTTTTGTTCCAGAGCCACATCGCCGTGTACCGTTGAGGCGTCTATGGTAAGCGGTTCATATGAAAGGGTGCTTATGGTTACCATGCCGCTAAGTGCCTTTACGTTGCCGTCGGCATCGCTCATGCATAATAGCTGGTTGTCTGTATCAAAGATGTATGCACCAGCTATGGGCTGACCGTCGGCCTTGTCTATTACCCTAAACTGTGCAGAGGCTTGTGTGCAGACAATAATCATCAGCAAGGTTATGATACTTGTTCGGCCGATTTTGTTTGAAATAGTAAAAATGTTCATATGTATTGATATTTTTATTATAGCCACAAAAGTATAACTAAATATCTAAAGTGGATATTTTTGTAGTAGAAAAACGAAAAAAAAAAGATGGTTTCGGTCGCTACCGAAACCATCCCTAAAATCTTTGACCAATTCTGCATCTCAACGATGCTTCATGACCAGAGGACTTGTCCACAACCTAAATCGGGATTTGCCCCCTTTGGCCTCGAGCCTAAACCTTGAAACTCTCGGCCTACCTTAAAAAACTTAAAACTAACTAACTCTCCATCAGTGACTGTATTCCGTAAAATACTTTTATGTCCCTGTCCCTTGTCTTTGTCTTCACAGACAAATATAGGGAATTATGAGAATGACGGAATAACTTTTATCCAATGCAAAAGTAGTACTTTTCTATTAAATGGGGGGGTATTTTCGAAGAAAAATGTGTGTATTTGACATTTTTTATAGCTTAAAGATGGCATTTTAAGCATTCTCGGTATAATTTTGTAGCATTTTGATGTACTAAACCCCATCTTTGGGGCGTTAGATTAATGGGTGGTTCTAAAAATTACCACCCTAATAACATACCCTAAAGAGTGTAGGTATATGCAATGGACTGACCGCATACGACAGGTAAAGATAGTGCTGGTAGCCGTAGCCGTAATTTTGGCGGCCGCCTCGGTACTGGTGTCACACCGCCTTACGCGCGACTTGGAAGACGAGGAACGCAACAAGATGGGGGTGTGGGCCGAAGCCATGCGTTCGCTCAATACTGCCGACGAAAATACCGACCTTAATCTTGTACTGCGCGTTATAGATGAAAATCATACCATACCCGTGATAGTGTTCAATCCGCAGGGTGGGGTGCAGACGGCACGTAATGTGGATACAGGTCGTAGGCATGGTACAGATAGTATAGCATGTTTGGCAGACATGGCTGCCCAAATGCGGGCAGAGGGCCACTATATACGCATCTATCTCGGCCAGAACCATGCCGACGGTTATATAGATGTATGTTACGACGACTCGCTCACCCTTAAGCGGCTGGCTGTATACCCTTATATACAAATAGGTGCAGTGTTGCTCTTTGTTGGAGTAGCGGTGATGGCATTGCTTACATCGAAGCGCGCCGAGCAAAACCGTGTTTGGGTTGGCCTGTCAAAAGAGACGGCTCACCAGTTGGGTACCCCTATCAGCAGTCTTATGGCTTGGGTAGAGATACTACGCGAAACCTATCCTGAGGATACGCTTATACCCGAGATGGATAAAGATGTGAAGCGACTGCAACTTATAGCCGATCGCTTCTCCAAGATAGGGTCTTTGCCCGAGCCTGTACCAGTAAGTCTTGACGAAACGTTATCGCATGTGGTAGAGTATATGGACCGCCGCACGTCTCACCATGTTACTATCAGCGTGCAACATGCCAGTCCAGGACTTATGGCCAATCTTAATGTGCAACTCTTTGAATGGGTGATAGAAAATCTTTGCAAGAATGCCGTAGACGCCATGGGCGCCGGTGGCGGACAGATAACTATAGCTACCGGAGCTACGCAGAAAAAAGTGTGGATAGAGGTGGCCGATACGGGCAAAGGCATTCCTAAAAAAGATGTTGGCAATGTGTTCCGGCCCGGTTTTACCACTAAGCGGCGCGGTTGGGGACTGGGACTCTCGCTGGCCAAGCGTATAGTAGAGGAATACCACCACGGGCGCATCTATGTAAAGAGTTCTGAACCTGGTGTGGGTACGGTGTTCCGTATAGAACTGGCTACGGTAAAAGAAAATTTTTAGAACCGCCCTTGTGTAAGTTATGCTTGTGTAAGTTATGTTAGGACAATATTGAAAGTTTTCTTGCCATTTTTTATAGTTTTTGCTTTTTTACTCTTTTTCTTTTTACTACCTTTGTCGCCAAAACAATATTAGTATGAACTGGATAGCAGAAATACTGGCGGGCACTTCGCCTGTACACACTATCGTCGCCTTGTCGGCGATCTGCGCCTTAGGTCTTGCCTTGGGTAAGATACGCGTTATGGGCGTATCGTTGGGTGTGGCTTTCGTGTTCTTTGTAGGTATTCTTGCCGGTCATTTCGGACTTTCTGTAGATAATACCACCTTGGCCTATGCCGAAACATTTGGATTGGTAATATTTGTCTATATGCTTGGCCTTAGTGTGGGTCCCAACTTCTTGGGTTCGCTCAAGAGCGAAGGGCTTCCCCTTAATCTATGGTCAATGGGTGTGATAGTATTGGGTACGGTTTTGGCTTGTGTACTGGTACCACTTACTGGCGTAAGTCTGCCTGATATGGTGGGTATTCTCTGTGGTGCCACTACCAATACACCCGCTCTTGGTGCCGCCCAGCAGGCACTGCACCAGTTAGGACAGCCTTCGGGCTCGCTTGCTTTAGGTACAGCCGTAACCTATCCCTTTGGTGTAGTGGGCGTTATATTGGCAATGGTGCTGCTGCGCAAGGTGTTGGTTCGTCCTGCTCATCTTAAACTGTCTTCGTCAGAAGAGGCTGATCATACCTATATAGGCGAATACGAAGTAGTAAACCCCGCTCTCGATGGCAAGAAGATAAGCGATTTTGCCCAAAGTGCCCACGAACGTTTCATTATCTCACGGGTGTGGCGTGGAAAAGAGGTGATAGTACCTTGCGCCAGCACCGAGCTGAAGAAAGACGACCGGGTATTGGTGGTTACCAACAAGCAAGACCGCAAGGCCATGGAGATACTCTTTGGTAGAGAATGCTCTACCAACTGGAATGTAGACAAGATAGACTGGAATCATATAGATAACAACGTGGCAAGCCGTACCGTTGTGGTTACTCGCAAGGTACTCAACGGAAAGCATTTGGTAGACCTGCAGCTGCGTTCGGTATATGGTGTGAACGTAAGCCGCGTAATGCGTGGCGACTTAAAATTGCTGGCTACCGATGATCTTCGGTTGCAGTATGGCGACCGTATTGTAGTGGTTGGTCCGCCCAAGGCACTCGACGAAGTGGAGCGGTTTATCGGCAATGCCGTACAGACGCTCAATGAGCCCAATTTGGGCAGTATCTTCTTGGGTATGGTGCTGGGTGTAGTGCTGGGAGCCATCCCTATATCATTCCCTGGTATAGGCGTACCCGTATATTTAGGTGTGGCCGGTGGTCCTATAATTGTGGGCATTATTGTTGGTGCATTGGGTCCTAAGGCCCATTTCATATCGTACACTACGCGTAGCGCATCGCTACTGCTGCGTAAATTTGGCCTTTCTCTCTATCTGGCTTGTCTCGGTTTGGATGCAGGTAAGGAATTCTTCCATACCCTTATTCGTCCAGAGGGACTTGTGTGGATAGGTATTGGTGCTCTGCTCACCCTTATCCCTGTTTTGATTATAGGCGCAATTATGCTGCGTATGAACCGTTACGATTTTGGTACCGTGTGTGGTGTGCTCTGTGGTAGCATGGCCAATCCTATGGCGCTGGGGTATGCTAACGATACACTTCAGGGCGATACCCCGTCGGTAAGCTATGCAGCTGTATATCCCTTAGGTATGTTTGTAAGGGTGATAATAGTGCAGATTATAATTATGTTCTTTGTCTGAGCGCTCTTAGTTTTTTTGAGCTTAGGTAGTGCCAATATGCACCATGGCCCGTTCTCTCTATTTGCGGAGAACGGGCCATGATATTTTCGTTTAGAATGATTTTTGTGCTATAAATGTTAGGAATTTACGCTTTATCTGATGATTACTTTCATCGTCTTGTTTCCTTTCTTCACAATGTTTAAGCCATGTTGCAAACCTTGGATGCGACGACCTGTTGCATCGTAATATTCGGTAGTGGGGTTGTTTGGTACATCGGTAGTATCTATGGTGTCAATGCCCGTAGTATCACCTCCATCCACAATGCTTAGCATGGCGGAGTAAGCTTTGTTGTCAGCAGTCTTTATGTAGGCACGATAAGGGTTTACTATCACTCCTTTCTCTGCATAGTCAGCCACGCTGTAGAAATTGTTTTTAGCAATGAAGTACCCTCCCTCTTTGAGCACTTCGCCTGTAAATGTGCCTGCCAAGCAAGTAGCGTTATTGCTGCTTACAGGGGCGGTCACAACCTGGGTGTTAGACGCTTTGATAGCTATTTCCTTTTGGGTGTCGGCCTTCTTGCAGATTACCACTGGTGTTCCGGCGTCAATGTTGCCTTCTATCTTGCTAAGGGTAACGTAATTGGGACTTACCTCTTGGAGTGCGTAGAAATAGCAGGTGTTGTCTTCTGATGTAGGGTCGATAGCGAAGGGCAAACAGAGTGTGCCCCACTTGGAGGTCATTGTGCGAGAGTAAGAAGCACTGGTGGCGTTGCAGTATTCTGTCAAGACTATGCTATTACCATCTTTCACGGTTAAGTCTTCAATGGTCAATGGGCTACCCGTGGCACCTATCACTGCGCTGCCATTGGTGCCCACCTTCTTGGTGAAATAGCCATCAGTGTAGTTGGCATAGGTGGCGGTTATCTTGTTATTGTCATACTCTATGGCTCCCTTCAGGGCTTTGCAGATACTGAACATACTAACGTCATTTTTCGCAGAGAAAGTGTCTGAAACGTATATCGTTTTTAATACATAACAATAACAAAACATGTTTTTACACGTTGTCATTGCTGCCGTGTTGAACGTTGACAGGTCGAGGGTGGAGAGCGCTTCACATTCGAAGAACATACTTTCCATCGTGGTAACCTTTTCGGTGTTGAAATGCGACAGGTCGAGGCTCTTGAGATTCTTGCAACGTTGAAACATGCTTTGCATATTGGTTACCTCTGACGTGTTGAGATACTCCAATCCCTTAATGTCTTTCAGATTTGACATTCCCATAAACCAAAATTCAGTGCTCGTTGGCCGTACTTTGCTGAAACTCTTGTCGAACACTACATGATAAACATCTGTTTTTGGCCAGCTTCTATCGGCAAGCAAATAGTCGCCAGTTTGCATGTCGCTATTACAATAGAAGGTAAGCGTGCCATTGGAAAGACGCGCATACACATCCTCGCCGAGCGTGAAATAGCCTGTGGTGTAGTTGGCGTAGGTAGCATCTGTCTTAGTGGCATCATAGCTTATGGCACCTACCAGCGAAGTGCAACCGCTGAACATGCTCTCTGTTTTATCTTTAAGGGCATCGGTTGTGAACTTTTCTGACACCGACACCGTAGTCAGCAATGTACAGTTTCCAAACATATTTTCCATCGTCGTTACCTTTGCCGTGTTAAAGGTCGATAGGTTAAGGGCGGTGATTTGTGAGCAGCCATAGAACATCCTATTCATACTGGTGGCCGCAGAGGTGTTGAACTGTGATAAATCGAGGGTGGTTAGTTGGGCGCAGTCTTCGAACATGCTCTCCATATATTGCGCATTCGAGGTGTCGAAGTTCGATAGGTCTATCAAGGAGAGCTTGGAGCAGCCTTCGAACATACTACCCATATAGACGACGTTCGACGTGTTCATCTTATTGAGGGTAAGTTCTGTGAGCGATGAACAGCCGCTGAACATGCCATACATCGAAGTCACCTTGGGTGTTCCAAAATGGTTCAAATCGAGACTTTTGAGCGAGGAGCAGTTGGCAAACATCCAATCCATTACGGTTACCATATCATTGGTTAGGTTCTCACTCAGTGTTATTTTGGAAAGTTTAGAACACCCAGAGAACATACTTATCATCGTGGTCACCTTGCTGGTGTTGAATTTAGATAAGTCGATAGAGCTAAGCGAGGAGCAACCGCAGAACATGCGTTTCATATCGGTCACCTCAGAGGTATTAAGATTGGCAATGTTCTCGATGGTGCTTAGATTTGTCAATCCGTCGAACCAGCAATAACAGGTGGTGGGGGTATAGGTGTTGAAACTCTCATCGAATACTACTTTTTCTATATTCTCTCTGATACTGCTCCTAATCCACTGTGGATTATTTTCTCCCTCATTGAGATTATAGTCGCTTTCTTGCTTGTCGCTGTTGTAGTAGAATGTTAGGGTGTTGTCTGTGAATCGGGCATACGCCTTGTTGGTAACCTCATCGTCTGCCTGTGCTGTGGTGGGGGCAAATACCCACAACATCATCAGCACCGCTACCATCATACAGGTGTGCCACAAATGTGTTATTTTCTCCATATCTATATTATATCTTAATTTAGTTTGCAATAACTTTATGTAGTATATGCACGCCCTTACAACGTATAATTGTAATGCGTGCTTTGCGACTGCAAAATTAGCAAAAAACAAGTGGGATACAAAGCTTTATATGCCAAAATTGTTCTGGCTATAGTGTATTTGCTTAGAAAGGTTCTAGAGCGGTAAATGTCATTTGTTTTCCCGTTACGGGATGCACAAAAGTAATGCTTCGGGCGTGCAGGCAGAGTCTGCTGCCACCATGTCCGTATAGCGGGTCGCCAAGGATAGGACGGTTCAGTCCGCAAGCATGGGCGCAGTGTACACGCAGTTGGTGGGTACGGCCAGTAATGGGGTAGAGCTCTACTCGGTTTACTCCAGTCATGCAGTAACGGGTGCATGCCTTTTTGCCTTCTTGGTAGTCTACACGCTGGCGGGGTGTATCATCGGGTATCGGGGCGAGCGGCAAATTTATCTCACCCTTTTGGGGGATTGTGTCTACAGCTGGCTCAAGTAAGGCTACATAGGTTTTGTGTATCTCTTGGTTGGCAAACTGGCGTTGCAGCTGGCGGTATACCTCTGTGCTTAAAGCTATTATCATGAGTCCGCTTGTGTCCATATCTAAGCGGTGGGCCACCATAGGTCCGGTGGCGTGGGGATAGTGTTGGCGCATGGTCGATACTACCGACGGGGCTGCCGTGCGCCCTGGTACGCTAAGCATACCTGAAGGTTTGCATATCACGGCCAACCACTGGTCTTCGTATATTATCTCAAGCGAGTCTTGATGTTTTTTTTCTGTGGCTAAAGTGGTGTCAAGTCCTTGCAGCATAAACGAGAGTACGGGGCGACACTTGCTCTGGCATGCCGGGTAGTAATGCAGGTGGTGGCGTATCTCTCCCTCAGGACTTTCTCCCCACCAAAACATGGCCATACATAGTGGCTGCATGCCGTTAAGGTAAGCATATTGCAGAAGTTTGGGTTCGCAACACTCGCCTGTTCCACTGGGGGGAGTTAGGTATGGGCGGTTCTCGTCGTAATGGGCAAATATGTCGGCTATGCAGGCCGCTTCGCCACGGGCGTTGCGTACTACAAATTGGTGAAATAACCATTGCTGCAGTTCGTCGCTCATTCTTCGTCGCTCAGAAACCAGTTGGCCATACGCTCTCTGTAGCTTTTCTTGACGGCGGTTTACGGCTTGTTCTATTGTGCTCCATCGTTCTTTGATACGGCGAAGTTGCGCCTTTTGGAACTGACTTTCTCGGATAAGTTGTTGGCTGAGTAGTCTGTCGGCAGTAGGCCGTAGAAGGTCGCGCCGTTGCTTGTCTTCGGCCATTTTCTTCTTCCAAGCATCGGTACAATGGTTGCGGCATGCTTTTATCGTATCAGCGTGCCTAATACGACTCTTGTCGACATTGCGTTTCATACCTTTCAACTTGTGGTTGATGGCGGTAATCTGCCTTTCGGTCTGCTTGAAGTGGCCTGTTGGCGATAGATAGTCGAATACCGGCGGAACAAAGTCGTCTGTGAGCGGATAACTTCCTTCCAGTTGTCCGCTATATGCCTGCAGATACCCTATTCTGCCCTCCTTTCTTACCACCAGTATGCCAAACATTTTTCCCCGCTCGGTAGGATAACAAGCCATTATCCTGGGTAGAGAGTGCTGCAATTGCGTGGCGGCCTCAATGCATAGCGTATGAGGCGTGTAGCAGAAAGGGTTGTTCATCCGTTCGGGTGGGGGCGTGGCGGTGTGCAGAGGGTGGAATATCATAATTGCAGTAATCCTTGCCGATAGTTTTTTACTTGTTCAGAAATAGGGCTATTCGGCAAGTTAGCGTATACCTTTGACAACCTTTCGTCCGCCCACTATGTATATACCTTGTGGATAGGCGTGCATATCAGGTTGCGAACCACTGATGCGCGTTTCGCCCACCTTAGTTCCAGTTATTGTATATACGTTTACCCAAGTTCCGTCAACCCATGTATGACCTATGCCCGATGTGGCATCTTCTATCACGATGCTTTGGGCCAGAGTTGTGTTGCCGGTAGGAATTATGCAGGCACGGAATGGCTCTACGCAGGTAGATTTATCTTGGTAGGTAAAGGCGTTGCCGTTGGTGTTCAGTATGTAGCATCCTTCTTGTTGTTTGTTGTAAGTGCTACCAGAGAATGTATAGTCATCGGTCTCGGCACGTAGTTGCGGCGAGGCCGTTATCTGTGCGTCGGTGGCACTAAAGGTTATAGCTTTGCCCAAAGTGTTGCTGCCGCCTTTTATAATGAAAGGCTCGTTAGATGTAATAGCCGTGGTCGGTTCGAATATAGGCTTCAAGGATGCATCTTGACCAGCATAGCGGCGTAGATATATGTTGTTTTGGTCTATGGTCATAACCTTTCCGTTGCAGTTGATGTTGGTAGGTGTAAAAGGCAGTGCTATGGTCTGCCAATTGTTCTCGGTATGACTGTCTGAAGCCAACGTGCGCGTATAGCTTACCGATGCCGCTTTGAAACTTACGGGGGTAGTAAAGGCATACCCGTCGGTAAGTGTTATCTGGCTGGCCTGCAGTGCACTTACCACATTCAGTCCGTTAAGACTATTGGGAATGGTGGCCGATGCATCGAATAGATATAGGGCATTGGGGTTTGTCGATGGGGTTATGGTAGTTATGCCCGTAACACCGCGCATGTCTATCGCCATGGCATCTCCTCCGTCTATTGTAGTCTTGGGTTCTTGTGCGGTAGTGCTACCGTCTGCATCGTAGAAGATGATGCCGGCGTGCTGCTCGCGCGAGTAGATTACATAAGGGTTGTTGTCGAGTACCGCTTTGCCTCCCTCATAGAAAAGTCGCAGGGCGTACTTGTATTCAGTCTTTAGTCCGTCGAAACGGCATACTGCACGGGTCTGTCCGCCTGCTTTTACGTTTACGTCGATGTACTTTGTAGTTATAACGTTTAGACTGGAGGCGCCAATCTCTGCTCCGTATAGGGTAACAAGCACCTTTCCGTTGTAGTCGGCCGTTCCTTTGTTGTTGATGGTTATGGTGGCGCGGCGGTAATTGCCGTACACTTTTTTGCCTACCATATTGTCGTAAGCCACGAAACCTACAGATAGATTTACGGCTTGGGCGTCGGTAGAGGTGATGGCTATTTGGGTAGAGCCCACCACTTGCGTGCCAGCCTTGTCGCGTGTAATCCATATATAGTAAGTTCCTGTAGTGGTGGGAGTAAAGGTGAATGTTGTCTTGCTCTCCTTTCCGGCCGCTATAGCCACGCCTCCATAGCTGGCTACCGAGCCCTTGTCAGAGGCGTTGGTGCTGGCAAAGGCGTAGAGTGTTCCGGTATAGTCTTTACCGGTATTTGTTATTACAGCTGTTATATGTTGTTGCGTGCCTGCCACCCTATTGTTTACAAACGACCATTCCTTGACACTTAGTTTGGCCAAATCCTGTGGATAGAGTGTAAGGGTAGTCTTTCCGTTTACGGTTTTGGCTTCTATATATTCGTGTTCGGTGTCACAGCAGGGTGTCCAGGACGATGCCGTAAGTTGTTTGCTTACCGGAACGATACGCTGTGTGCCGTCAGAAAGACCTGATATGGTGAAGGTCTTGGTTATCTCGTAGTTGTTGTTGAGCATGACCATACTTGTGCCCAATGTATTAGTGATACCATTATTACTTAGTATGCCAATGCCTACAAATCCCGCCATGGTAGAGCCGGTATAGTTAGTAAAGGTAATGGTTACTGCATTACCGTTTAGACTGATGTCGTGGGCGGAAAGTGCCGATGTGCTACTGCCACTGCTGCTGCCATCGTTGGGTTTTATGCCTATAAGGGCTTCTTGTTGGGTAGAGTATCCTTTGGTGTTGGCAGTGCTTATGTTGTTGGCTTCTGATTGGTAAAGAACGCTGATGCGGAAGAATCCGTTGCTCGAGCCGCCCCATCCCCAGTTTACGTGAAATAGGTCGGCTGTGTCGTATCCGTCAATGACAAAGGCATGGCCTCCACCCGATGGTGAGTTGGCGCGGTAGCCTATAGGTCGCCCGGCGGCCAGTTCGGCGTATAACAGTTCGGTCCATTCTTCCTGTGTATAGTTTGACCGGCTCACGTAGCGTACCGATTCGTCGTAGTTCAGTTTGTCGCGAAGCAATTGTACGCCCATCTGCATGTTCGAAGCCGATGCTGCACCGTATACCATCTCGCATCCAGTACCTATCATAAGCATTAGATTGGCTACGGCATTCTTCTCAGCGGTGGTGCTGGCCGATGTATAGGTATTGGTAATATTGTTCCAGTCTATGGACGTGCCCTTAGGTATGGCATCCATTTTTATACTCTTTCCACCGCTGGTAAAACTGTACGAAGGTATCTCTGCCGTTGTGGCAGTAGGGTGTCGGTAGTAGGCCATTATTTGTGCCAAAGCAGTGGCTACGCATCCTGTGGCCGAGCGAGTTCCGCTCGAAGTGCCGTCGCTTTTGTTGTAGATAGGGCAAAGAATGTTGTACGGGTCTTTTTGGTTCCATAGCGTGCTCAGTAACGGGGATATATAAGTACGCGATGGATGGGCGGCCTGTATTTTGGCCATTTGTCGTTGTGCGGTAGTGCCGCTGGTAGAATCTAAGGCTTCTATCTGTTGGCTATAGTCAGCCAGCAGTGCGCGCAGCGCATCGGGTATGTCGGCCTCGTTATAGTGTCCACTGTCAGTATATCCCAATAGCGTTCCTGCGCGGTCATCGCCGGCAATGATAATGAATCCGGCATCGCCGTCGGTGTTATATATGTAATAAGGTGAATGTTTGGCAGTGGTACCTTTAATTTTCATAGGGGTGTTGGCTGTCGTCAACTGTTTTCCGTGGCGTGTGGCAAAGGCCGAAGCGGCGGCGCGTGCCGTGGCGGCGTCTATTGGGGCTGCTATGGCGTTCTGTACCATTATAGTCAACATGGCCAAAAGCATTGTGATAAATCGGGGTATATGCATATCTGTTTGTGTTTTAAGGGTGGTTTTAAAAAATATCACCGCCAAGTTCATTCAAAAGGTTAGTGATGCGCAGACCGCTATTGGGGTATGCGCTCTACTGGTGGCAAATGTACAAAAAAATACGATATCAAGTGTTGTGTTTGCCTATATTTTTTCGCTTTTCCGTCCGCTTTTCTATGGGGGCAAAGAGGATAGGGCAATAGGGGAAGTACCATAGTGCAGTAAGACCTTACATGGAGTAACTGAATGAACGTGTACTTTGAACTGAAAAGAACCCTAAAGTGTGATTGATAAGCAAAAAAACAAAAAAGTTTTGTTGCTATATGAAACTTGTTGTAAATTTGCCAATATAGAATTTAATGTATGACCAAAACAGAAGATAAAGAGAAAGAAAAGAGTGGCCGTGAAACTCTTGGCAAATATTTCTACGATATGAGTAAGTTGATATTTGCAGCTATAGTCTTGACAAATTTAACGGAATTGTTTGGAATTACAGAATTTTCTTGGAAATCGGTTGCTTTATTTTGTGTCGGTTTGACAGCAACCTACGCAACTGCGCCGAACTTTGTCACTCCCGTGAGAAAAGTGAAGCGAAGATCCTCGTCTGCGCCCTTAAAGGTCGTGTAGAATGATTTCATTATGTTGCGATGCTTCTCCTCCAAAGTCATGGTCTTCCCCAAGTGCTCTACTTGAAAGTCTCGATCGAGTATATCAAGAATGGGCATGTTGTATTCGTCTATTAGGACGACACATCCCAAACCAGTCTTCTCGTGGGCGGCACGAAGAATTCGACTGAAACGCAAACTGAGGTCTTTATTTGTAGAAAGAACACAATATTTGCTTTCCCATTCTGAGAGAGTAGAATCCAATATTTCTTCCAACGCTCCGTCATTCAAATAGTTTTCAACGCTGAAATCTATATGGAACACAGGATGTTGTTTCCATTCCGTTTCCAATGTTTCCATAGCTAATCCTTTGAATAATTCTTTTCTAACAAGGAAATATGGTATTTGTCTTTTATTTTGCTTTACTTCTCGGGTTGTTTATAACGCAAATTCTTCTTCTATTATATCATTTATATACCCTTCCTGCTCATATCCCTTGCGATAGTGGTGGATCATATCTACGAGGCCCTGAAGGCGAGGGTCGGTTACTTGCATGTCTTTATAAACGGCATGCTGACGATCATAAAGCGAGGAATTGCCTTCTGACAAACGTGCCGCAATGTCGGACGGAACAAGGAAGGAAGAACGATTGCCAAGATGGGCGTAAAACTCGGAGAGGTAGATGTGGATGCCTGCCAAGTCGAAGTCGCCGAAATGCACGTAGGGGTTGGGGATTCGGAGCAACCACTCCCGCAAATCCGCCAAGGAGTTTTGGGGATAGCGACAGACAAACAGCAATCGCTTGCCCG
This sequence comes from Oscillospiraceae bacterium, assembly GCA_963639385.1. GTDB lineage: Bacteria > Bacteroidota > Bacteroidia > Bacteroidales > Bacteroidaceae > Prevotella. The sequence continues at coordinate 201 of CAVHVH010000009.1, read as the reverse complement.
GCAACTGCGACTCGAAAAGGGAACGCTGACGGCGTATCTGCCTGAAGTTCTCGGCATTCTCCATGCCTACGACAACCACGTCTTCGGGAATCCCAAAGGTTTCCGGACTATTGATGAAGACCGAACTTCCCTCCTGGGGGCTTAAGAGGAAAGGCCGTTGGCAAAGCGTTGCCTCTATCGGCTCATAGCAATCCACCAAGA